>JALOTI010000158.1 GCA_025457985.1 Leptospira sp. | reverse complement strand
AAAGAGATTCCCGAATCAATCGTTCTCTCGGTTTTAAAGAAGAAGCGATTAACAAATCGGAAGGAGAGAAACAGAGGCGAATCAACTCTGCGGAAGGAAAGGCGCAGGAAATTGAATCCTTGGCTGCTGCTACTGCAAAAGGTATTGAGTCGATCGCAGGATCGATCAGCGAACAAGGAGGAGCATCCGCAATCAAACTCCAAGTGACTAAGTCCTTCATTCAAAATTTCCTAAATGTTGCAAAGTCCAACACAGAAATTTTAATCCCAGCTGATGTGATGAACTTACCTACTCTGATTGCAAACCTTACAGAACCAAAAAAACCAAAAGCTTAAAAAAAAAGACTACAACCAAATTCGTTTGATGTTGTAGTCTCTTTCACTCGTTTGGTTGGTTGAGAGGAATTCTCGCCACCAAACGAATCTTAAATTAAAAATTTTCTTATCTAAGCTAAATCATCCCTGAACCAAGCAAAGGTCTTTCTGTTTGGGGAAGTTTTGAAGGATTTAAAAGGAATGAGTCTTCTTTCTTAAGCGGTTTTGTTTCTCTTTTGTTGACTGCTTTTTCTTCTAATTCCAATTCTGACTTTCCAAATACCACGAGATCTGGATACCCATCCTCATCAGAATCGATTTCCGCACGGTCAAAGAATATAAAAATGGAAGGTTTGCCTTTTTTATTTGGATCTAACTCACGTCTCACGACTTTCTTCTTGAGATTGTAATAAAGAACTGTTTCAAAATATCCATCTCTATCTGAATCTTTTTGAACCATTGCAATGATTTCATTGGGAAGCAACCACCGAATTAAATCTATTTTTCCATCATTGTTTTCATCCACTTGTTCGTGGACTTTTTGCATGTTTTTAACGGGAGATTTGGGGTCTTGAACTGTAGCCACACCTTGCCATATGAATTCATCAGAAGAACCATTCCCATCTTTATCAATCTCGATATAGAGTATTCGATAGTTGTCTGATTCGGGGATGTAATATCCCATGGAGTCAATCTTTCCGTTGGAGGCAGAGTCCACAGGAATTTTTCGCATTTCAGCACCAAAAGGCAATGGAAGCGTTTTTTCACACTGCACTAAAAACAAAGTAAGAAAAAGGAAAATCAGTTTTCGAAGCATGTTCGGAGCATACAAATACCGAAGACTCCAAGGCAACTGTTTTCTTTATAAGAATGCAGGACCACCTAGTCTTTCCATAGGATCAACAATTTGAGTTATTTGAATTCCATAGTAGTCATCCAAAACGATCAACTTTCCTCTACCTACGAGCTTCCCATTGGCCAAAATATCCAATTCTTCTCCGACATTTTTGTCTAGTTCGACCACAGTTCCTTCTGTCAATTGGAGAACGTCTTTAATGAACATTGTCGTTCTTCCTAACTCAATTGTGAGCTGGAGAGTCACATCTAAAAGCAAGTTTAGATTGGCAGTATTATTGGAAGGGCCACCAGACTGAGGTTTGGACGCAGATTTTGCTGGCGCCGGTGTAGAACTAGGTCCTAAAGCTGCTGCTATGTCCGCAAAGGAAGGTCCATCGTCTCCACCACCCGCACCACCTACTAGGGCATCGAGGTCTTCGAGTCCACCACCTCCACCGCCCGATGAGCTAGAGCCACCACCAAAACCGCCACCGCCTAAGAGTGCGTCTATGTCTTCTTGTGAAAGGGAACCCTCGCCCATACGTAAAACCTCTTTTCTTTATTCGTCGGAGGAATCAAAATTCCTTCCTTGAAAAAAAAAGGAAAGATCCAGAATTTGTGTTTATGTCCCAACCTATTGTAACTCTGGATTTTTTTAAAGCGAAAGAATTGCTGGAAAAGGAAATTCCAAACGAAGAATACCAATTTGGGATTGAAAAGGAAGAAACCAATTTTCGTTACAAAACAATCTCTTCGTCAAAAGGAGAGATATTGGATGCAATCGGTATCATCAAAAACTACATCGAAAACTTTCGAGTCTACACAGTTGAGGAAGGTTACCTAAGCCTTCAGACCTTGAGTGACAATCTCTTTGAGCCAGAAAAGAATCTATCGAGTAGGCTTCGGATTCGATTTTTGTATAAATCAGATTTAAAAATCGAGTTTTCCAAACGAGGGGAATACAACTTCAAAGAAATCCAGGCACTGATATCTCTAGTTCGTTTTTTTTCCCAAAATAAATCCGAAACCAAGAAGGATCCGAGAGGGATCCTAACCAAATTGGGAGCGGAAGTTTACGACCCCCATATCGAAGAAGCAAAAGGCAATGTCTTGGATTTTGGCTCGGTATTTGGCTATGAGTCTGTAAAATCTCAAATTTTAGAGAGTTTGGTTTTCCCACTCCGCAACCCAGAACCGTTTTTTGAAATTACGAAATTTACGAGGCTCAAACCAACAAATATCCTTCCCCGCGCTGTCCTCTTAGAAGGAGAACCTGGGGTCGGAAAGACAACGATGGCAAAAATTGCAAGCCACCTCTGCCAAATACCTATGGTATACGTACCGATCGAATCGATATTGAGCAAGTATTATGGAGAATCTTCGCAAAACCTCGCAATGGTCTTCGATGCCGTGTCACTGTTTCCCCAGGCGATGCTGTTTTTAGATGAAATTGATTCCCTTGCGACCTCGCGCGATGATGGAATGTTTGAGGCAACTAGGAATGTATTAGGAGTTCTTCTTCGGAAATTGGATGGATTTGCCGGTAGAGGAGGAACGATTACGATCGGAGCGACCAATCGGCGAGAGGATTTGGATAAAGCCCTTCTCTCTCGATTTGATCGAAAAATTTACTTCCCTCTTCCCTCGGAAGAAGAACGCGCCCAAATTTTGGAAGGATATGCGAAGCATTTGCCTTGGAATGAGAGGAAACAAATCGCAGAAAGACTTCCTGGTGCCTCCGGTCGTAACCTACGCGATTTTTGTGACTATGTGGAAAGGCGCTGGATTACAGCAAGATTGGGGAAAGAAACCGAAGTTGGTATTCCCGGTTTTGCATTTTATTTGGAATCTCTTCCAGAATTTCGTTGGAAACCTTAAAAACATTTCAGGTTTCCTTCATTCTTATTTGGGAAATGCCGATATTTTTCACAGGATAGTCCTTTACGCCACGAGTGCGTTTCGGGTTATCCTCAATTTAACTATATTAGGAAGATTCGGACATGAAACTTAAATTGATCCTTCCCTTGTTGGCGTTCAACCTTGCGCTATTTGCTCAAACCGGAGCAACAGATTCACAAGGACAAGCGGGAATAGACCCTTCGCAAGCAGGAAAGTCTATAGCCGAAACAGAAAAAGAATTAGATGACAATATTTCGGAAGTGAACAAAAGGCTACGCCTCCACACAGTTCTCTTCAAAATGAAAGTGCGAACTCTCCCACATAAAACTGTCCTTTACAAAGGAAAGCCAAGTGCCGATGGGGAACGATGCGAAGCAAGTGTAAAGCAGGAAGCTCCTGATAATACATGCCTCCACCTTGAGGTATTTGATTTTGTCGGTTCCGAAGACGGTAAGAGTCGTTATAACTTAGGTGCTAAGTATAAAAAAATGGAACTCTTCTTTGAAGGTCAAAACAATGCTGACCCAGATCCAAGAAAAGAACAACCACGTAACCTAGCAAAAATTAGAACGTTTGTGTATCAAAACAATTTTGTGATAGAAGACAAAATCATCTCGGTTGTAACAGATAACGCTCCTAATGGTGAACCTGCTCACAACGATAAAATCGAACTCTTTTACCAACACGATGACTATCCTTTATGGGGAGCTCCTGAAACTCCTTCCGAAAAAGGTGTTGGAAAGTATATTTTGTCGAATGTTGAAAACACAAAAACAAACCCAATACGAAACAATTTCAAAAAGCAATACTACTTCAAAAACGTAGACTATTTTGATAAACTCTTTACGAAAATCTTTGATTACAATGACCGTGACTCAAACAAACATTATAAAAAGAATGTTGAGGCACTCAAAGGATCACTTAAGTATTAAAAAAGTTTTGAATTGAACTTTTTAAAATCATGTCCAAATTGTAGTTCGATGTTAAGGTTCCCTGCAACTCAGGGAACCATTCTTGTTCAATGCCCCATTTGTTCCCATAGATTCCAATTCTCCCCAACCGACGAAGATCCTAGCAGTTTCCGACACGAAGAAGTAGGACACAACCTCCCCTTCCGACCAAGTTTAAAATCATATTTACAATTGTGTGCGGACATTTTGTACGCTCCGATTGATTATATAAAATCAAAAAAAAGCTCTGACAGCCAAAAAATCCAGTGGGTTCCGGTTTTCCTTTTTACAGTTTTATTTTTGTACATTTGGAGTTTTTCTAGGTCGGATTTGGAAAAACCAACAAACGTCCAGTCTTCCTCTCCTTCCTTAGAAACTGAAAAAAGCCCCGATGGAAGCGAAGAGCCCTTCAATGGCGAAACTGAGAGATTGGAAGAAAGTCCAGATTCCAATCCTGAAAGAAAATCCTCTCCACCAAGTTTTGAAATTTGAATTGGATTTTAATTGTACCAGAAGATCAAACCGGCGAATCTGCCTTCTCGCTGCGAAACGAAAGGCATAGTCATATCCAATCGATTCTAAAAAAAGGAATCGGCGATTCAATCAAACTCATTCTTCTAAATCAGGGACATTTTTTAGGTAGAATTGATTTCCAGAACCAGAGTGAAACAGTAATTAAATTAGAAAGTTCGATTTCCTATCCTGATTTCACCCCCAACATAACAACAGTTTGTATCCTACCTAGGCCTCAAACAGGTAAAAAAATCTTACATTTAGCTGGGTGTTATGGAGTAGATTCATTGTTTTGGATACCAGACGGAAAATCTAAAGAATATCTCACCTCCCCTGTTTATAACCAAAACGAGTCATTCAGATATTTGTATGAGGGAATGATGCAATCTGGTAATTTCCGTTTGCCCAAGATAGAGATTGAAAGACGAACTGATTGGTTATCGAAATTTTCCGATTCAGGTAATCTATTTGCCATGGACCGAAATGGCGAAAACATCCGAACTAGAAACTTTCTTTCAGAAGAAAAACATATCTTTCTATTCGGTCCAGAATCGGGTTGGAAAGAAAAAGATTATGAAAGTTTCAAAGAAAGAAACATTCCTCTCATTTCTCTTTCAAAGGTCAATTTAAGAACAGAATATGCTTATTCCACACTTCTGCACGAAGTATTGATTTTAAAAACTGAATCCGCCCGAAATTAAAAATCGAACTTCATCAATAGATAAAAACGATTTTTCACTCGCATCAAGATAGTATTTTCGATAATTCTGTAGTCGTAATACTAAAGGGCCAAAGGATTTTGAAATTTCGGCAGCCGCCTGTGTATTATTGTCTAATTTAAAAGCTTCACCTTGGGATCCAAAGCCTTTTTTTGTGTAGTAAAAACTTATCAAAAACGAAGATCCAAGCGGTATATACGCTGCTGCAAACACTCGTTTGTTGTCCTTAACTCCATAGTCTTCTACGGCAAATTCAAAACCTAGATGATAGAAATTAATATAAAGAGTATGATAGTATCC
>JALOTI010000157.1 GCA_025457985.1 Leptospira sp. | reverse complement strand
GAATAATCATCGATTAATTCTTTCTTTTTGTAAATAACTTTCTAATCGACTTAGAGTTTGGTTGCCACCCTCTACAGCTTCAAAAGTTAATACTTGATTTCTTGTTTCCTCATTCGGAAACTCTAAAGTCATATTTACAATCGTTTGATTATATATATTACAATAAATCCATGTTTTTACTTAAGGATTTTTTTTAGTAACTCACGACTTCCTAATATTTTTAAGGTTGCTGCAAGTCCACCCATCATTGCTCCTGCGATGCCAGGTGAACCCCCTGCGTCCGCACCGGTTAGAAATAAACCTTCGATCGGAGTAGTTACATCAAACCAAGGAGACTTGTCTTTATCATATCTTTCTGGAACACAGGCAAGACCATAGATTGCACCGTCTTGGTGGGATGTGAAGTGTTCATTGGTGAGCGGAGTTGATACCTCGATATAATCAATTAATTTCTGAAATCCTGGAAAACGTCTTTCCAGAGTTTGAACTACCGTGTTTGCAATCTTTGCTTTGAACAGTTCGTACTCTTCACCGCGTTTTTTCCAAGGTAAATCCTTCCATTTTTCAAATAAGGAATAGTCAGTAAATGTGATCAAATCTGCAGTATGATTCTCAGCTAAAGGATCCTTTAAACTTGGAAAAGAGAGATACATGTTTTTTATCTCACCGCCTTGCAAGAGCCAGTTGTTTCTTTCCGAAAAATTAGATTCATGATCTATGGAATCAAAGATCCAATGGTTTTCCCCTTTAAAACCCAGAGTAGCGGGACTATCATTTAACCCCATATACACGCAAACAGATGTTGCCATTTTTTCTCTTTTATAGAAAAGATTTAGTTTCTCTAAGAATGAAACTGGAATCTGTTTTGGAATTAGTTTAGTATAAGTCGGATAGGCACCCGCGCATGAAACAATCACTGGAGCAAAGTAACTTTTACTTTCTTGTTTTCCTCTCAGAAAGGTAGCCTTAACACCTATGGCCTTTCCATTTTCTACGATGATTTCGTTTACTTCTGTTGTATCAAGGATGGCACCACCGTTTTCTAAAATCTTTGGTTCGATCGCATCAAATATTTTTCCACCACCTCCAACGGGATAGTATCCACCATTCAGATAGTGGACCACCAAACTAGCATGAGTGGCAAATAAACATTTAGATGGAGGAAGCCCATAATCTCCCCATTGAGATGCTAAAATAGCTTTTAATGAAGGATCTTGAAAATGAAAGTCCAAGTAATCCTTGAGAGTTTCGATAGAATCATTTCCTATCTGTGCTTTGAATGCAGATAACTCGGGTGCTGTGGATTTCATCATCATTGTCTTTCCAAATAAAGCAGCCGCCTTGTGAATATCTTTAAAGTAACCTTCGATCGCATTTTTTTCTTCGGGAAATTTATTTATAAGATCTGATTTAAATTTTTCTTCATCGCCATATAGTTCAAAAGTAAAATTAGGATAGACAAACTTTTCGAATGGTTCTGGCATTTTTGCCCAAGACACTTTCCCTGCAGTAATTTTATCCATTAAGAGACGACTGAAGCCAGTTTCCCCCATATCTCCAACATAATGGATTCCTACATCCCAATGGTATTTCTGCTTTCGCGTGAATGCATGAGTGAACCCACCTACTTGGAAGTGTTTTTCAATAATCAAAATCTTTTTTTGATAGAACTGAGAAAGCAGGCTTGCAACAGTAAGGGCTCCCATTCCTGAGCCTATACAAATAACATCATAATTTTGATCGATATCCTGATTTTTCATTGACCCACTTCCTCAATATCCCATGTTAACACTGAACACATCAATGTAATCAATGAATACATTTATGTGATAACTGTCAACATGAAATCCATACCTTTCAAAGATTCCTACCACCACGGTGATCTCAAAAAAGCACTCAGATTTGCAACTCTCAATCTTTTACAAGAGGAAAGTTACCAATCTATTTCCCTTCGGAAAGTTGCGAAAAAAGCAGGCGTTTCGCAGTCCGCACCTTACAGACACTATCCGAATTTAGAATCCCTTCTTGTTGATGTAGCAATCTATGGATTTCAACTTTTGCGAGAAAAACTCCAGAGCATTCAAAGTAAATTCAAGAAACATCCGCTTTTACAGTTTCGAGAATCAGGGCTTTGTTATGTAAATTTTGCCTTAGGGCATCCTGATCTCTTCCAAATCATGTATGGAAATCAAATCTCCAACCACGCACTCTACCCTGAACTCACTTTAGCAGAGGAAGCTTCTTTTTCAGTATTGGAGGATATAATTCGAGAAAATCAAAAATCAGGAAACTTGAACTCATCGGACGTGAGAAAAACGGCGATTGCGGCTTGGACAATGGTGCATGGAATTGCACTTCTGTTTTTAGGAAAACAGGTCGTTTTCCAAGATAGTACGGATCGAACCATAAAACGAACCACCAAAGAGATGTTAGAAACACTTTATATTGGAATAAAATACAAAAAGTAGTTTCAAAATTTACTTTTCTTTCCTAAAAATTAGTTCATCTTTAGGAGCAATCATTTAGAGGTATTTATGTCTTTAGGTTTTCAAAGATTTTTTTTCTATCTCAATCAATTAGAAGTAATACTCGAATCCGCTTCTCAGTCAAGTAACCCAGGCTTGGCATTTTATACGAATGATGGAAGAACTCCTCTTTTTATGTTGGAAGGATTATCGAGACTTTACTCCGAATTTCAAAATTCAACAAAATTTACAACTCTCAAAGAGCGATTTAAACTGTTTGAAGATTTACTTGGGGGTATTGATTATTTTGATGTGTATTCAAAACATTATGAAGGTAGGACAGAGGTTCCAAATGCAATAAAAGAGTATATGTCGGAACAAAAATCCAAGTCACTACTCAAACTAAATCAAAATCTGAATGATGTAGGTTGGATTGGAAAAACTAAAACCCGGTTTAAAGAAGAATTAAAGATCCTGAAAAAAATTGATTGGTTGGGACCTAAAGAGGAAGTGAAGGAAATTAAAAAGGTTTATGAAAAGGAGATTCATTCCATTCATAAGTTTATTAGAACTTACGCAAATCCCTTTACAGAGATGGAAGACCATGTTCATGAATTAAGGCGGGATATTCGTTGGCTGAGTATATTTACACATGCATTACAAGGAGCCATCCAGTTTGGACTTAGAACAGGATCCGCTGAAAAGTATGAAACCTATTTAAAGCCTGATATATTGAATTCTAAATTCAATCAGTTGCCAGAGATTGGAAACAATACGTATGCAGTTCTTCTCGAGAGAAATGCATTCCTTAGTCTAAGTTGGCTTATTGCAGAGATTGGGAATATCAAAGATGAAGGATTGGAATACTTTGCCCTTCAAGAAGCCTTTATACATTTAGAGAATCTAAGTCCCGAAGAATCGGGAAAAAAAGCTAACCAAATCCTCAATTGGAATGAGGGCAGAATTTCCGAATTGTTAGCGAGAGCATCAAATCATGCAAATGATTTTTTGCAAAAAAATGTGTTAGGTGACCTTGTTCTGGGGATTGGGAAGTTTTAGTTAGAAGACTAGGATAACTATCGCTCCACTCCAAGAAGTTGAAAGGTGAGAGGATTTAGTTTAATAAGTCTAGCTGTAATGAGCCTTTCTTTTTTATCATCTATAAAATAGCTATGATAGCGGTAGATAGTTACGTATAGATTGATTATTTTTCCACTATCGGATTTTAATACTAAGTTGTCTTCGCTTTGGTTTTCATAATCTAAATTTTCTACTTTTTCTTCTCGTATCTTGATTGCTTTAAATTGAAATATCCTTCCCAAATCAGAGTTTGTTATTTCATTGATCGACTTACTAGATATTTGCCATGAAACAGATTCAGCCAGCGGAATGATTCTATTAAGTGCCAAATCTAAGGCTGTCTCGTAACTTCCCTCTCGTAATAAGGGAATCATTTCATCTACAATGCCTTTTGCTAGCTTATCACTAATTATCCATTCCAAACCTGATCCTACATTGATTCGTATCTTATAGTCAGATTTAGAGAGAAAAATAAGTAAACCGTTGTTTACATATTTTTCCCCAATTCCATTCTGATTTGCTATGTCATTTACAAAAGAATCAAAATCATTTTCTCCTATTGAATCAATACAAAGAATAACTATTTGGACCTTTGTTCTTTTCTCAAAATCAGAAAGTTTTTTACTTGTTTGTTCGATATATTTTTTGGTTAATAAGTTAACTCGATCATCGACATAATTATCAATTGTTATCTTACTTTGAACATTCTGACTGCAAGATAAAATAAGTAACGAAACTAGGATAATTTTTTTCATGTCTTTCAATCTAACTTTTTACTAACGGTTCATTTCATAAGAATCCGCAAGAGAAAGTAATTGTTCCTTATAAATTTTCTCAAATCTTTCATCATTTAACAGAGGTTTACGAATCATTTTTAGACAATAATTCTGTTGGCTTTCTGTGCTTGTCGGTTTTGAATAGAATTGAGTAGCAAACTTGGAAAAATCCCGAATCATAAAATCGAAAATTTGATCGATTGTATCAGCGTCGGTTCCTTCAAGTTTGGCACTTTCTAAGATGAGTTGTCCATAGGCAACGAGAGTGAACAATTCACCAACAGTCAGCATAAACCCAATATCGGAACTTTGCTCTTTTGTTGGATGAGCGTTAGCTAAGAGATCTTTAAAGACTGCTATCTGCTCTCTAAATATTTTGATATTTGGTGTATCATAGAGATCATAGGATTCATTGTAGTCACGGAAGAAAATCTTATCAAAACCTTTTGTAGTTGCACCCTGGTTAAATAGATAGGTGTCATCTTCCAATCCGTACATCCTTGGAATTTTAGACATGGATTGGTCTGGATGGAAAAAATAATTCTGCATGAATCGCATAATCAAAATCATGTTTACGTGAACTGTCCCTTCTAAACGTGGCAACATTTGAATATCGCGAATTGCCATCTCAAAGTACATATCCTTATTAAGTCCTTTTGCGGCGATTATATCCCAAAGTCCAATGATTACCTCCTCACCTTGCATAGTGACTTTCATCTTTTCCATCGGATTGAACAAGAGATATCGTTTATCTGTTGCTGAGGCAGCTCTCATATAATCGGTGGCTCGGATAGAAAATAATTTCATAGCTACGAGTCGGGAATAGGAATCCATAAACAATTGTTTGATATGCGGAAATTCAGTCACATACTGATTGAAGAGTTTTCGTTTTGAAGCATGATTGACTGCTTCATAAAAAGCATGTGTACAAATACCGACAGATCCCCAGCCCAAATTAAATTTACAAAACGCAATTGTAGCAAGGGAAGTATCCCAGGCTGCCCTGCCTTTAGAGATGATATCATCCTCAGTAATTGGATAGTCATGCAATTCAAACTCAGCTACATAGTTTTGAGATGTTACGATATTTGGTTTCAACTCATAATTTTTATGTTGAGAGTTCACTCCAAAAAATACAAATTCCCCCGTACCTTCGATTTTTCCAAAGGTTGATACAATAGCTGCTTTGTTTCCATTTCCAATATAGAACTTATCACCT
>JALOTI010000156.1 GCA_025457985.1 Leptospira sp. | reverse complement strand
AGAAAAAATACAAAATCCTCTAATAGACTATAATGAATTTCAGAAGATTGTAAACCAATCATCAGAGGAAAGAGAATCCCGTAGGTTGGTAGAGGGAGAATTTTTAAAACTTATGGCAGAGCCTGGGGTAATTGTATTGGATGCAAGAAGTGAAAGTAGATACCAGTTGCTGCATATTAAGGGTGCAAAGAATCTTCCGTTCACAGAGTTCACAGACAAAAGTTTAGCAGAACTGATACCGGAAAAAACAACCAAAATTCTAATCTACTGTAATAATAATTTTGAAGGTAGCCCGGATGCGTTTGCGGCCAAGGCACCTGCCGCCTCTCTCAATCTTTCAACATATACTTCGTTAAAAGCTTACGGATATAAGAATATCTATGAGTTGGGGCCTTTGTTGGATGTTAAATCCACAATACTCCCTTTAGAGGGAAAAAATATCTCAAATACGGAAACAAAAAATCCATGATTAAGATTGCTTACTTTCTTTTCGGGAATCCTAAGTTCCACTCGTTAGAGCATAGACTTTTTAACACAGTGGCTTTAGTAAATGGGACCTTAAATATCTTTGGAGTATTTGGTGTTGCTTATCTAGATAACTTCGAAGTGCTTCTTGCTTTGAATCTAATCTCAGGTCTAATTATGCTTTTTATGTACTATTTATCTCGTGTAAAAAGTATTTACTATATACTGTATTGGCCATTCAATCTGACGATTTTAATCTATCTATCTGCGATGTGGTTTTTTAATGGTGGTTCGTTGGGGGGAAATCACTACTACTTCATTCCTGCGCTCGTTATTGCACTAATTTTATTAAAAAATCATAATATATACTTAATTTACGCGGTTTATCTTTTTTTCTCTATAGCTCTTTTTTATTTAGAATACACTCATAGAGAATGGGTTGTTGGTTACGCAAATGAAATGGATCGATACATGGATGTTGGGGGAAACTATATTTTTGTTCAGATCCTAACTGGAATTCTTATCTTTATTTTATCTCGAAATTTAAATATAGAACGTAAAAAATCAGAAACTCTACTTTTGAATATTCTTCCAAAATCGATCGCTGATGAATTAAAACAAAATGATTCTGTATTACCTAAACGATTTGAAGAAACTTCCATACTTTTTTGTGATATGGCTTCATTTACAAAAATTGCGGAGGCAATGGATCCAGAAACATTGGTCGGCGAATTAGATAGAGTATTTAAAAAATTTGATGAAATTTGTATCGAGTATCGTATGGAAAAGATAAAAACCATTGGTGATGCCTATATGGCAGTTGGTGGAATACCAATCGAGAATAAAACGCATGCCATTGATGCTGTGTTATGTGGTCTTAGTTTCCAGGCTTATATGAACGAACAAAGGGAAATTCATAGCCTTCACGGAAAGGAGTTTTGGCAAATTCGTCTTGGTATCCATGTTGGTCCTTTGGTTGCAGGTGTTGTAGGAAATAATAAGTTTGCGTATGACGTTTGGGGAGACACGGTAAATACAGCAAGTCGGCTCGAAAGTTCTGGTGTAGTAGGTGAGGTGAATATCTCTCAGGACACCTATGATTTGATAAAAGACTATTTTCTATGTGAATCAAGAGGTCTCATATCTGCAAAAAACAAAGGGAACATTCCCATGTATTTAGTAAAAGGCTTTCTTCCTGAGTATGCTGATCCTATAAATGCACTCAGGCCAAACCAACAATTCAAACGAATGTATGCTGCAGAACTTCTTTTTTAAATATTCCTTTGTCTTAATTTTGTTATTCCTTTTTTGTGCGAGAAAAGACACCGAATCGGCTTCCTACCTTAAATACAATAAAGTAAAAACTTCTTTCGGAGATTTAGCATATGTAACAAATGACTGCCACTCAAAAAATAAATCTTTGATTTTTGTCCATGGTTCGCCTGGAAACCATACAGATTTTAATGAGTATATATCTGATACCGTATTAAATGAAAGGTATTGTATCATTCTTATAGATCGTTTGGGTTATGGCGATTCTGAAAAAATGGATTCTGTCCCAGATATTTTCCATCAATCAAGTGCTGTTTATGAGACTTTAGAATGGATTTATAAGTCAGAAAATCTAACAATAAAATCGAAAACCTTTATCGGACATTCTTATGGTGGACCAATTGCTTTACTACTATTTGAAAAAGATAGAGGACACTCAAAATCTTGTGTATTACTTGCATCTCCACTTCTTCCTCAATTTGAAGAGATTCAATTTTATAACAAAATTTTGCAGTTTCGATTCTTTCAGTTTTTCGTTTCTAAAGAAATCCAACATAGCAATGATGAAATGATAACACTAAAATCGGATTTAGAAAAAATGAATAAAATATTACTATCATCTTCAGAACAGTTGGACGGAAAAATAATTTTAGTCCATGGGGAAAAGGATTGGTTGGTACCTGTATCTCATACTACAGAATGGAATCCAAATAACAAAAAACTATATTTGAAAAAAATAATAATAGAAGGCGAAAATCATTTTATTCCTTGGACTCAAAAAGCAAAAATAAAGGAAATCATAAGGGAGAGTAACGAATGAAATATTACAACACATATCTATACCAAATCTCAAGAGTATTAGCTATTGTGATCTTGGGGCAAACTTTGTATTTTAAATACTCGGGAGCAGAGGAGTCTGTTTTTATTTTCCAAACTTTGAATTTGGAACCTTGGGGAAGATACGGAACAGCGGTACTAGAGACAATCGCAATTGTACTGATTGTATTTCCAAAATACGTTTGGATTGGTGCTGGCATAGCCATCAACTTGATGTTTGGTGCTATTTTATCGCATTTGGTCTTTTTAGGTGTAGTTGTGCAGGGCGACGGAGGCCTTCTTTTTGGTTTAGCCTTTCTCGTATTACTATCGTCTGTGTATTTGGTATACTGTGACTTTTTAAAAATTCCATTTATAGAAAGAAGGTCTAGTGCGAGGTAATTTTTGATTTAGTTTCTATTTACTAAATTAGATCTTTTTGTTTCCCGTTGTTTGTATAAGATTTTTTATAAACATAATGGTCTTTTATGATTTTTGCCAATTGTGAATAGGGAAACAAGGGAGCACCATTCCGATAGTTTGTATAACCTATCTCATACAGTTTCTTCCATTGACGGTATAAGATTGCATAACTTTCCCAAATTTTGAAATTTGGATCGTACAGATTGGTAGACTCACTGGTTGCACCGTTCAATTCGATGATTTTAAAATTTTTGCCGAGTTTGAGCTGAGATTCGGAAGAATAACGAATGTCAAATCTGCCAAAGTAAATACCTTTTGTTTCACTCATGATTTGATTGATTTTGGAATTGAGTTCGTCTGTGATCAAATCACTTCCATCTGTAAAAAGACAACCTAATACATGATTGCCGATCTCTCCAATGGGAATCGTTTCATTGATATTTAGTATTTTTAGTAGCTTATTTCTATTATTTTCTAAATGAGTTTTGCTTTGAAATTTGAATCTTGGATGGGTTTGAATGAGACTCTTTAAATTAGAAATTCCATCGCCAGTGATCTGCGGGAAGGTTTTTTTTGTAATCGAAAAAATAGTTCCTTTGGATTCATTTGGATCTCGCATATAAAACAAACCAATTTCCGAACCTGTTATGTATTCTTGGAGAATCCACTCAAAGTTACTGTTTTGAATAATTTTTTCTATCTCCTCTATTGAATGTACTTTTTGTACACCAAATCCTCGTTCGCCTTTATCTGGTTTTAATATAAACGGAAATTTTACTTTTGTATTTGAAATAAACTTCTTAACTCGTTTCTCTAAATCAATATCATTTGGTTGGATACGTATCCATTTTGCCAAATATGTATCCGGGAGTAATTTTAAAATTTCGGATTTGGATTCACCTGCAATTCCCGATGCAAGTATGGAAGGATTTACCGTTGTTATATAACGAATACCTTTGAATCGTATGGATAGATAAATTAGATATGGTACTAGGGGTATATAAAAGATAAAACTTGGCCAAAATTCCAATCTAGGAATTTTTTGTAGACCAATCCAAAATTGGGTTCGTTTTTCTTGGCTACTAAACCTAATCACGATTTGGAGTAATAGGTAGAATGATAGAATGGAGAGTGGAATAGATAGAATTGGATTTAGAGTTTGAAACGTACTTAGAATTTTTGTATGAAAGATTGAACTCAAGTATATGACAAAAAATGTCCAGAGGGAGACTGCAATCAAACTTGTCAGAAAGAAAGACGCGAATCCTACTCCTAAAAATCCGCTCATTAAATAAATCGGCAATCGAGTCCCTGGAAAAAAACGCGATAAAAATATGGCAAGATTGGAATGTTGTTTTAGATTTTGAATTGTATCGGTGGTTTCCCATCGCTTTATCAATCTTTGAATTTTATAAAAATGAAGTGACCCCTTCTTTGAAAATCTACCAATTCCGTAGAGGCCCAAATCACCCAAAAGAATCCCAAGGGATATTGCAAGATAGATTTCGAAAAAAGAGTTTCTGTATTGTGAAAACAAAATCCCACCTGTTATACAAGTAAGATCTTCGGAAGCCATTGTCGCAAAGAAGAGTGAGATGAGAAGGGAGGTAGTCAATATAAGTAATCATTTCGCTCCTCTTGAATTTTATCCATTCTAAATTTATTTCTTTTCTTTGAGGCAGAAACCAATATCTTCGGACGAGAATGCCTAAACTACTTGTTATCTTAATTCATCCAAAATTTGAAAATTCAAAGGCCAATCAAATCCTTTGGGATGCTATTCCTGAAAGAGAGGATATCACAAAACATGATTTGTATGAGGCTTATCCTGATTTTTTTATCGATATCAAAAGGGAACAATCTTTGCTTTTGGAACACGATTACATTTTGTTTCAACACCCTTTTTATTGGTATAGCTGTCCTGCTCTCATGAAACAATGGATTGATGATGTCTTAGAAGAAGGTTGGGCTTATGGAAGGACTGGTACTAAATTAGTTGGTAAGTCTTGGATACAGTGTCTTACAACTGGCGGTCCTGAGGTGGCATATACTAAAGATGGTTTCCATAGACATACAGTGAACGAATTTCTTTTGCCATTCCGAAGAACCGCCGAACTCTGTGGTATGAATTATGTGGATCCTTTTTTGGTTCAAGGAACCTTTCAATTAGGTGAAAAACAACTTTCTGAAGCTTCCAATTCCTTTCGTAAGTTTCTAATCTCAATTTTGGAATCAAATCATGCATGATGCAAATTTTTTCATTCAGTGTTTGGTATACCTCACGAGTGCTATCGTCGTTGTACCAATTGTTAGTCGTCTCGGTCTTGGATCCGTATTAGGTTACCTTCTAGCTGGAATTGTTATTGGACCATTCTCTTTTGGTTTTGTTGGAACAGAAGGTAAAGATTTACTACATTTTGCAGAATTCGGCGTAGTGATGATGTTATTTGTGATCGGTCTAGAATTGGAACTAGATCTACTCTGGAGATTGAAGTTTTGGTTACTTGGTTTGGGAGGGCTTCAGATATTTGTGACAACATTGTTTGTTGCAATCATTGCGTATTTTTTCCAATTTTC
>JALOTI010000155.1 GCA_025457985.1 Leptospira sp. | reverse complement strand
AATTTGATTGGATTTGAGTAATTCCTTCCACTTTTTTGGATCATCCAAATACGTTTTTGAGATAGTACTAAGTGTTTGGCCTTTTTCAACTGTTATCGTTATACCGTCTTCCTTACTAACCGGTTCTGATATTAGTTCTGTTGGAATGAGCAGGAAAAGAATCCAAAGAAAAGAAAGAAGAATTTTTTGACTAAGGAACCTGGAGAAATGAAGAGAAAGGTTGCAAGATAAAGAAAGCAACCTTCGAAGCCAGAAGCTTCCTATCCAAGGTTGGAATGTAGCTTCGTCAGGGGCGAAAAAGAAAAAGTAAGACGGAGAAAGACGGGCCGATTCATACATACTCGTCTCTCTCCTAGATCTATCGATTAATCGATATTTTCAGCAACCAATTCGGCTATATCTTTTACTTTTACGGAATCAATCTTCTCCGCAGCTTTGACACCGTCGGTGATCATTGTGATACAGAACGGACAAGCAGTCGCAATGGTTGTTGCTCCTGTATCCAAAAGTTGTCCCGTACGTTTCATATTGACTCGCATACTTTCAGGGTTGGATTCATCCACATGCTCTTCCATCCAGTATTGGGCACCACCAGCTCCACAACAGAGACCTTTGCCATGGTGGTCAACAGGCTCGACAATTTTTCCACCAGAAACCTTTTTTACAACGTCTCTTGGGTTCTCGTAATTGTTGTTATACCTTCCAATATAACAAGAGTCATGGTAGGTATACTTACCAGCATTGGCATCGGATGCAACCTTTACATCAATTTTGCCTTCTTTGGAAAGTTGGTTGATGTACTCTGAGTGGTGGATCACTTCGAAATTTCCACCAAACTGAGGGTATTCGTTTTTGATTGTGTTGTAACAATGTGGGCAAGCTGTAACGATCTTTTTGATCCCGTAGCCATTGATAGTGTCCACATTTGTCTGTGCTAGAGTTTGGTAGAGGTATTCGTTTCCACCACGGCGAGCCGAGTCTCCCGAACAACCTTCCTCAGTTCCCAAAATTCCAAAGTTTACATTGGCTTTTTGCATGATTTTTACAAAGTCTCTGGAGATCTTTTTGTTCCTTTCGTCAAAAGCTCCCGCACAACCTACCCAATATAGGATATCTACGTTTTTGTCTTCTGCTTCGGAAAGAACCTTTACGTTAAGACCTTCTGCCCAGTCGGCTCTTGTGTGTGCACCCACGCCCCATGGATTGCTATTGTTCTCCATGTTCGTAAAAGCTTTTTGTAACTCTGGACTCATTTTAGATTCAGCAAGAACCAAATGGCGTCTCATTTCGATAATAGCATTGACCTGGTTGTTACCAACAGGGCAGGCTTCTACGCACGCATAACAAGTAGTACATCCCCAGATGGATTCTTCACTGAGTCCGTCGTGGGAGTTGATTACTCCAGTATCAAGTGCCGCCACTGCTTCCGCTGCTTCTTCTGGAGTTTTTCCAGCTCTTGCTTCAGCTACTTGTGGCATCTTTTCCAATAACTGATGTTTGAGCTCAACAATGATTGCTTTTGGGTTTAACATCTTGCCAGTTCGATTGGCAGGACACTCCACTTGGCATCGACCACATTCAATACAGGACATTCCGTCCAAAAGATTTGGCCAAGGAAAGTCTTCCACTCTGTTGGATCCCCAAACTGCATTTTCATCCTCTAAATTTAATTTAGAAAGTTGTCCTTTCGGAGTGTCAGTTGCAAAGAAATAATTGATTGGTGCAAAGATCAAGTGCGCATGTTTCGATGTAGGAACATACAACATAAAAGAGAATACAGTAATGATATGACCCCACCACATGATTTGGTACACAAGGTCTGCACTTCCATTTTCAATGCCAATAGCCGCGAATACAGCGCCAATGCCACCGTCCACTAAGCCAGCATGAGTGTAGTAAGTAGCCGCTACTGTTTTTGCACCATTACCGAGTAATGTGGTGATCATAAGCGTGCCGATCATCCCGATTACAACTGCAGAAGCCGGAGAGTGAACATCTAGACCTTTTGCCTTTTTGATCCATCGTCTCCAAGCAAAAAATCCAAGCCCAGTTAGAACAAGGATAGATACATAGTTTACAACCTGTTCGTAAATATGGTTAACAGATTCACCCAACAAAAAATTGGGAAGGGCAAACTTGTAAGGATCATCCATCGCATAACCAAAAACTCCAGCAATCATCTGGCTTGTGGTATGAATGGTGTAAACGATAAACCCATAGAAGATAAATGCATGCATAATTCCGCGGACTGGTTCCCGGAAGTTTTTCTTCTGGAGGATTACGTTTTCAAAGAAACTCTTGAGTCGGAAGCCGATATTGAGGTTCTTTTTTGCGTCTTCATTGAAGAAAGCAGGTCGGCCATTAAAGATCAGGCCGAGTCGGTAGAGGATCGCGCGAACGAAAACGACGTTTGCGACGATGAAGAAAATTGTGAATAATATGTGAAAGAGAATTCTTCCGATATCCATTTATGTTTATGCCCTTCAGGTGTTGGTAAATCCTAGGTTCTCTAAAGAAAATTGACTGTCTAGGAAAATTCAGTTTTTATCCTGACAGAAAGGAACAAATCTCGTCCAAGATACAGAACCATGAACCTAGACTCATTTTCATTTAGCTCAAACGATCCTGCCGACCGTATCCTGATGAAGGCGGCGGAGGGTAAGCGTATCAGCGGGGAAGAGGCACTTGTACTCTATGAAGACGCTGATTTCCTCAAAGTACAAATGGTTGCCAGATACCTTAGAGAAAAGGTAAGGCCCCATTCGCAAGCCAGCTATACGATGTTTCGCGTTGTGAATTACACCAACTACTGCAATGTAGAGTGCAATTTTTGCAGTTTTATGGATGAAATAGGAAACGGCAAAGGTTACGTTCTCTCCAAAGAAGAAATCCTCCAAAAGATGGATTATGCGATGGAAGAGGGAGCCGACCAGATGTTCCTCCAGGGTGGGGTGTATCCCGACCTCCCGTTCCAATACTATCTGGATGTGATTGAGGCGGTAAAAAGAAAGTATCCAAAAATGCATATTCGGGCTTTTTCGCCGGTGGAAGTAATCAACCTGGAAACCATCACGGGAAGGCCTCTCCGTGAAGTTCTTTTGGAATTAAAATCCATCGGACTCGATTCCGTTCCGGGTGCAGGAGCAGAAATCCTAACCGAAAGAATGCGCCAAATCATTTCTCCGAAAAAAGCAAGTGTCAGTGAATGGGTTCGCGCTATGGAGACCTGCCATGAGGTGGGTTTACTTGGTTCTGCCAATATTGTTTTCGGTTCGGAAGAAACCAAGGCAGAAGTGATTGAACATTTGCAAGTCGTACGGGACTTGCAAGATAGAACAGGTGGGTTTTTATCTTTTATCCCATGGACGTTTCAGCCTCAGACCAAACGATTTTTTGTTCGTTCCGTGCCGACCCATGAATATCTAAAAGTTCTTGGGATTTGTCGGATCTTTTTAGACAATATCAAACATATCGAAACCTCAGTTATGGTACTTGGAAAAGGAGTCGGACAACTTGCACTCTATTCGGGAGCAGACGATATTTCGTCCGTGGTGATTGAAGAAAATGTTCTTCGCTCCTTTGGATTAAAAACAGAAAAAGAAGCACGTAAATTTCTTACCGAAGCAGGATTTTTACCAGTTCGACGGAACTTAAATTATGAAGAAGTCGTAACAAACATTTAGTTTGATTCCCTAACCGTTTTGGAAAAAAAGGATTGAATGTTCTAATTTTTTGACAAGAATCTTCGCTTATGATGATTCTTCGGTTGTGTATAATCTTTCTTTTAATCCTTTTCGCTCAGTGTATATCGTTTTCGAAATTCGATCCTCCGAAATACAAACAAGAGAGTTTTTCCCCTAGCGAAAAGAAAATCATACTGCTGGTCTATAGACAGGGTTCCCAAGTGATCGATCGCGAAAAGAAGGAGGCCGAAGAAAGCAATCGTAAAGTATCCGAAGAGCGTCTCATCAAAATTTTGAGTATGCACCCCCGTGTTCTATCCGTTGTTACGGATCCGAAGGAAAAGTATGATATCAAAATGGAAGTGGATTTAGATTCACAAGTGGTATTTTATTCCACAATCCCGGGCGCCATAGCAACAACATTGTGTTATTTGACGCTCACTCTCTTCCCATCGGATATCGAACAAGAAAGTAAATTTACCATCCAGTTTTCAAATGAGAAGACCAAGCAACAGTTAGTCGTTTCAAAGACGGCCCACTTCCAAAGTATTCTTTGGTTCTTTTCCATTCCGCTTATGCCTTTTTACGGACTCGGACAGGCAACTGATAGTGCCTTTTTAAGTGTTTCACATGGAGCCATTGAAGAGGCTGTAGAAAAACAACCCAAACTATTCTAAAGATAGGAAATAAAAAAGCGGACGGGGAGTAGCCTCCCCATCTCTCGAATGTTTACACCTTATCCGTCAGGACAAAGACTGAGTTTCAGTCTCATTTACAAGCGTACAAGTACGCAAATAATCTGTCTAGCCTTTTCTGAAATTAATCCTCAAGAATCGTAATGCGGTTGCGCCCTTCGTGTTTGGATGTGTAAAGGGCTGTGTCTATTTTGTGATACAGCTCATCAAAACTAGGGTCTTCTGAAGACTGAAAGAGAGTTGCCCCGATGGAGACTGTGAGGCTTAGAGTCTCACCTGGTGAAGAGTAGATTGGAATCCGAAGGAGTTCCATTTTTTCACGTATGCTTTCCGTTAAAATCATCAGACCTTCCTTGTCTATGGGAGATACAAGGAGGCAAAATTCATCCCCACCAATCCGTGCTGCGATATCGGTTGAACGGGTTCGGGATCGTAATGTTTTGGCAAAGGCCTGAATCGCTAAGTCACCCTGTTTGTGCCCATACTTGTCGTTGATCAGTTTTAAGCGGTCGAGATCTAAAATAACAAGGCCGATATAAAAGCCTTCCCTTTGGGCTCTTTTTTTATACAATTCAAACTGCTCTAAAAGATGCCGCCGGTTAAACAGCTCGGTCATAGAGTCGATTCGGGACAAATCTTCAATCTTTTGGTTGATTCTTAAGAGCTTTCCAACCGTGATACGAAGCTTTATTTTTGCCCGAAATTCTTCAAATCGCCAGTAGTTGATCAGTAGGTTTGCCACAAATCCAAAACCCAATAGAAAACAGACTACAAGGACATCTTGATAAAAAACATAACGATCAAAACCCAGATTTTCTGAAAAGTTTAAATGGAGAGGGATAAAAAGACAAAGGAACAAAAAGGAAAGCAAAAAGATTCGAATCGGTTCTATCCAAAGAATGATGGCTGCGCTAGCAATTACTATGGCAGAACCAAAGAGATAGTAGGAATGATTTGGTTTATCATAAACCATCATTGGAATATACAGAAGTATTAAAATAGCGACAATGATTCCCGTAAATGAAAAGATGTGACGCTCAAAAAACCGAAATCTACGTTTGGCAGAGAGAAAAACAAAAAAAGATAAGACTAAACTTGAAATTCGAAAGAAAGCGATCCAAAAACCTGCTTCCTTGGTTCGCACAAGGGAATCAACGAACAAAAGCGAGACAATGCTCGTA
>JALOTI010000154.1 GCA_025457985.1 Leptospira sp. | reverse complement strand
TCGTTAGAACATCCACTAGATCTTCTGGTGTTGATTTGACTTTGATTTCGTGGATTAGGTGCTCAAACTGGCCACCTGCTTTTGATCCTTTTGCAACACCCGAAGTTTTTATCGCAACTGTAGTTAGGATTTTTTTACCAGGTGTTACTTTAAAAAAGTCGATGTGACGAATCTGTCCAGTATGAGGAAATCTTTGCACTTCCTTAACAAAAACTCTTTCGGTTTTGCCGTCTAACTCGAGATCAATGAGAGTTGCTTTTCGAATTCCAGAGTCGATTAACTTCTGAATTTCTTTTTCTACTACAGACGCAGAAGTTGCCTGACCACTACCGATGATGTTTGCCGGAACAAGACCTTCAACGCGAAGTCTCCTAGATGGTCCTTTTCCTTTTGTAGTTCTTGGTTTTGCTTTGATGCTAATTTTTTCCATGATTATGTTCCTTATACTTATGAAAACAGACTAGAAATTGATTCTTCGTTATGAATCCGTTCGATTGCTTTTGCAAAGAGTGGCGCGATAGAGAGCGTTTTCAAGTGATTTATTTTTTTACTCTCGGGAATCGCGATAGAATTCGACAAAACAATTTGTTTAAAATTGGCTTCATTGAGTTTTGCGGGAGCCTCACCCGACAAAACTCCATGTGAAGCACAACACATGACTGACTTTGCTCCATTTTCGTAGAGAGCAATTGCTGCCTTTGCTATTGTTCCGCCAGTGTCTATCATATCATCTAATAACAAACAGTTTTTGTCCTTTATGTCACCTATCACGTGCATAACTACGGATTCATTCGCTTTAGGTCTTCGTTTGTCGATGATTGCAAGTGAGCCGTTTACTTTTTTTCCAAAATTCCGAGCTCGCTCAGCTCCGCCTGAATCGGGGGAAACAATTACTAAATCATTGAGACCTAAAGAATTGATATATTCTGCGAGAACTGGAGAAAAATACAAATGATCCACTGGAATTTTAAAAAATCCTTGGATTTGATCCGCATGTAAGTCCATCGTAAGAACTCTGTTAGGTCCCACGGTCTCAATTAAATCGGCAACCATTCGAGCAGAAATGGGAACCCTCGGCTCTACTTTTCGATCCTGTCTTCCATAGCCATAATAAGGAATTACGGCTGTAATTCTTCGTGCGGAAGCCCTGCGTAATGCGTCGATTATGAGTAATAGTTCCATTAAACTGTCGTTAGCAGGGAAGCTTATCGATTGAACAACAAATACATCACGACCACGAACATTTTCTTCGATTTTAACGGAACTTTCGCCGTCGGAGAATCTTTTTACGGTGATAGCACCGTTTGGAATTCCTAAGGTTTTACAAATTTCCTCTGCTAGAGGTCTATTTGCATTTCCAGAAAATACGGCAACTTCACTCGGATTCATACACCAACTAACCCTTTGTCTATATATTGTTTTGCTGTTTCCAAATCTTCGGGAGAGTTGATGCCATGACTCTCTAGAGCATTTTTTAAAGTCATAGCTCCCACTTTCTGATGTTTACCGCGTAGTATTTTTATCACATCTGTGAGATAGTATTCATTCTGTGCATTTTGGTTTCCAATTTCTTTGAGAGCACCAAATAAATCTTCAGTAGTAAAACAATAGGTTCCTGTATTAACTTCATTCACGATTTTTTCTTCTGGGTTCGCATCTTTTTCTTCTACAATGCGCAGAAGACTGCCATCATCACTCGACCGAATGATTCTGCCATAGCCAGTTGGGTTTTCCATTTTAGCAGAAAGTACGGTGGCAGAGTAACCTTTCTCAATATGAAGTTGGATAAGGTCTGCAAAAGAATCCTTAGAAATAAGGGGTGCATCTCCACAAGCAACAAGCGTATAGCCACTGTAAGGTTTGAGATTGTTTTCACATACTAGAACTGCATGGCCTGTTCCCAATTGTTCAGTTTGTTCGGCAAATTCGACCCCGGAGAAATTTTTGGATATTTCGGTTACGACATCTTTTCTGTAACCGACAACGACAACTTTTCGAGAGATGCCCGCATTTTCTATATTTTTTAAAACGTGGAGTAAAAGTGGAGATTCGTTTAGTACAACCGCAACCTTGGGAAGCTCACTCTTCATTCGAGTTCCTTTCCCCGCCGCTAAAATAACAGCAGTTACGTTGTTTAGTAGTTTCATCTTTCTATCGGATCATTATAACTGGCTGGCCTGCTAGGATTCGAACCTAGGGAATGGCGATACCAAAAACCGCTGCCTTACCGCTTGGCTACAGGCCAGTTTCTAAAAAGAAAATGTTTGAAACTCCATATCTGGAAATTGAAACTCGAGAGTGGACTTAGCATTGGTTAGATCTGCATCGATTGGATAAAGCCCGTAAAAGCAAGAACCAGAACCCGACATAGAAACAAAACCAGAACCCGATCGCAAAAACCCGTCTTTCAATTCTTGCAGAATTGGTTTTGTTTGAATGGCAAGAGGCTCAAATTCATTTCTAAGCCTACCTGCGACATCCTCCCAAAGCCCTTCTTCAAGACTTCGAAGTACATCTTCTGTCAGAGTTTTCCATACTTTGGAATCATGGGTTTTTTGTAAACTTTTTTGGAGTCCCGCGTACATACTTGCGGTGGAAAGACCAAAGTTCGGGATGGCAAGGATTCCCTTTCCCTTGGCGAGTAAGATGGGTTCTAAAATTTCACCAATTCCTGTCCCAATGGCGGGTTTTTCCTGGAGAAAGAAGGGAACGTCCGCTCCGAGAGACTTTGCTATTTCAAAAAGTTCCTGCGGGCGGAGATTTGTATAGGGGGCAGAATTTCGCAAAAATCTACCTGCGTTACTGCTTCCTCCACCGATTCCTCCTTCCGGAGGGAGACATTTTTCTAACCCGATTTCTACTCGAGTCGGTGTTAGAAAGTGGGGAAGGAGTCGTTCGTAAGCGCGGTGGAGGATGTTTTTAGTAATATCTCCTCGTTCCGAAACTGCTTCAAATAGACTGGCACGGTAGCCCCTTAAAAAGTTCTTGGAAGAGAAATGGAACGAAGACTTTCCCGTTTTCGCTGTTTCATAACGAATTTGCATTCGATCGCCAAATGAAATCGGAACGAAGATCGTTTGGATTTCGTGGTAGCCATCAGATCGTTTGTAGGGAATGGACAGTCCTAAATTAATTTTTCCAAATGATAGTTCCATTTAGTGGATCAAACGAACTTCGGTGATAGAGTTAATTCTTTCAAGAATCATCTCTTTGATTTCCAACGGAGCGGAGACAAGAACGGACTTTCCATATCCCAGTATGGTTTGGACAAACCAACCGGTTTCCTTAATTTCAGTGGAAAACTCGTAATAATCTATTCCCGCCAGAGTTTTTGTTTTTCCAGTTGGATTCAATTTCATCTTTTGGTTGAGGTGGAAGGACGCGGATTCCGTTACCCAAATATTTGCAGTTTGTGATGCATTTTTTGTTTCATTAAACAATTGTTTGAAGCCGTTTAGCCATTCTCCAGCTGAATCTGGAAGGGAATCAAAACCTTCCTCTGTTATTGTTATTTTGAGAATGCAGTCGACACGAAAGGCCCGGAAACTTTCTTTTTCTACATCATATCCTAAAAGATAGGAATCAGATTCTTCCCAAAGTATCCAAGGTGCAATCTTTCGTTTTTCAGATTCTTGGCCACTTCGTTTCCAATACATAATTTCTAAGATTTTTTTGGATTGGATGGATTCAATGATTGATGATTTTGTATCTTCAAACAAACTCCATTCTTCAGATGGAATTACAGTGTTGATTTTTTTTAAGATAGATTCAATTTGTTCTGAATTTTTTCCGAGAGATTTGTGTTTCTGAACCAACTCTCTAAGCAAACTCCATTCAGCAGGTGTTAGTGGAAAGTTTTGATTCAGAGCAATCGGAAGTTTGATTTTTACTTTTTCACCATCAAAATCAATTTCCACACAATCAGAAGGTGTGTATGGATACATCTCAATCATATAAAGTTCACCCAATTCTTGTTTGAGTGAAGTGATTGATTTATGGCCAGTTACCTTTTGGAGCTCTTCCAAACTAAGTCCCTCTGGATTCTCCGATAGCAATCGGATGAGATTAAGTTTGGAGAGCGCCCTTTTGGTGCTAGGATTCAATGAAGATTCCTGTAAAGATCTAAACTTCCAAAATTAGCTTCAGCTCTTTTGCGTTAGATGCGCATAAAGATTGTTTTTCGATATTTTGGGCCTTTAGGTGTCCGCCTGTTAGTCTTTGACTCACTACACTTGGTCCAAAGTCAATAATCGTTTGAATAGAAGTGTCTTTTAACACAGGAGCAATCGCCAAATCCCAGTAAAGTGGCTCAATCAAAACCATTTTAAATAGAATGTCTCGAAGGTTACCATCTTTTTGTAAATTGTGACCATCATAGATACTGTATACAGGGACCTTAAGATCACTACCGTTGTAAGGGAATGGAACAACAGAAGCATCTTCTGCTTCAAATTTTGCAAGCGAGGATTCCATAAACGGGCAGTGGAATGGTGCTGTTGTTTTAAGATATACGAATTTGCATTTCTTCTCATCCATTTCAGCTTTCCATTTTTTTCGGAAGGCAAGTAGAGAGGATGGCAGAGCAGATAGAATCATTGAATCAGGAGTGTTGTAAAGGGAGATATAGACAGTGTCCTGACCTTTTAAACCAAGGGACTCGTTCGTTTGTTTCACTCGGTCTTCCAATTCATCCTTGGTGTATCCAATCACAGCCGCCATAGGCGATGGATTTTTATCACCATTCGCTTCATTTTCCGAAACGATATCTTGAGAGACGGTAAAGTTAGGGTATACTTTTTGACCACAGAACCCAAGATAAAAAACGAATTTTAGAAAATCCGAATATGCTTTTAAAAAATCTTGTCCATCTTTTCCTAAGCCTACAAGTGCCGAAGCAATTACCCCTTGGCTATGTCCACTCACTGCGCCAGTCGCCTTGATCAAGTCAGCTGTTGGGTATCCTTTTTTTGAAACCAAAACATAATTTGCAATTTGAGTCATAAAAATCCCAGGAACTGAGATTGGAGCTCGTGCAAGATAGTCTTCCGACGGTGCGGAATCTGGGTTTTCTACCCAAGCTTTGAAGTTCAATCCTTCATTGAGAAGAGGACTTTTTCCATCTCGCGTTTCAATTTCGCTGAGTGTTTTAAAGCTGGTTTCGAAAAATTCCTTGAGTTCTGGTTCTGCGTATAATTTTGCAAGTTCTTTCAAGTAAGGGGAACCTTGGCCACCAAATTGAAGGAAGAATTTTTGGGAGCCTTGTAGGTAGCTCGTTAGTAACTTAGCAGAAGTCATTTTGTTATCCTAAGAATGTGTTTTTCTGATAACGTACAGAAAGTCATTTAGGGAACAACCCTTTTATGGATCGTAATAGATCCATATCTGATGCGCATACAAGCGAGTCCTATGAAAACCTTGCTAGCACATTCTTGCTTGGTTTACCATTCGTTGGTTAGAATAAGTTGTTTTGAAACCTACCACCGTACATCCAGTAGGCGTTCATTGGAGTTTTCCTATGTTCCTGAGATCGACTCAAGCAAATCCAATACGGAGATTTAGT
>JALOTI010000001.1 GCA_025457985.1 Leptospira sp. | reverse complement strand
ATCCCAAAATGCATGTGATTCTTTTAATTGAACAATTCCTAAAGCCGCTGCAATATCTGTCATATTGTATTTGTAACCGGCATCGACCACTTCGTAGTACCATCCGGGCCGATTGAATGCATCCCGATTGATTCCGTGGAGACGCATCTTTCTCATACGATCTGCAGCAGACTTATGTTTTGTTGTGATCATGCCACCTTCGCCAGTGGTGATTCCCTTCGTGGCATAAAAGCTAAAAACAGTAAAATCTCCCCAATTACCAATCATTACATTTTTATGTACTGCTGGAAAGGCATGAGCTGCATCTTCAATAACATAGAGATTGTATGACTTAGCGATATCTAAAAGACCCTCCATATCGCAAGTATATCCTGCTAGGTGGACAGGTAAAATTGCCTTTACATGTTTTCCGGTTTTTTTGGAGCGAAGGATTTTTCCATCCCATATACATCTGGTTTCAATGGTTTGTCGTAATGTTTCGGGAGTAAGTAGATTGTGAATTGGGTCTACATCTGTTAGTATAGGTTCTGCTCCAAAATAACAAATAACTTCCGTTGTCGCAGTGAACGTGATAGCACTTGTGATTGCCGCATCGTTTTGTGTGAGACCAATTGCCTCCAAAGCAAGATGCAAACCAGCAGTAGCCGAATTTACAGCGATTGTCTCTTTTGAGCCTACATAGTCACCGAATTCCATCTCGAATTGTTTTACTTTTGGTCCGGAGGTTACCCAACCGGATCGTAGAACCTGTGCAACTTCCTCTATAGCATCCTCTGAAATAGAAGGTAGGGCAAATGGCAGAAACGTTTTGCGAGAAGTGAGCATATTCATTTATACGACATAATCGGAAAATTTTTCCAGTCTTTTCCGCTCCCTTAGAGACTATCGACGAGAAATTTCAAAGCTATATAGGGATTTTCACGAAGGATTCAAAAATCTACTTGTAGGTATGGTAGATTTCTTTGAAACTTTCCTGGAACATGGAAGTTCCTTTTTCAGAAATTCTAGATCGCATTACTGTCATTGACCGAGACATAGCGGAGCTCAACCGCCTAAAAAGCCGTTTACCCGCTGATCGACCCTATTCTCCCACGATCCAGCTAACATTCGATAAGCAGATAAATACTCTTCTAAATGAACGAGTCGCGATCATGGAGCTTCCGATTCTCCATCCGCCTCTTTGGCTCACGTCAAAAGAAAACAATCTTGAGACAAATGAAACTACATTACTCCTTCAAGAACGAAAGTCCCTTTTGGCAGGAGACCTTTCGCTCCCACATCCAAATGAACAAGATGTTATCAATTTTATACGGGAGATTCCAAAGACAGAAATCCACCTCCATCTCGAAGCTTGCGTAAATCGGGAAACTCTCAAATTTCTCTACAAAAAGAATGGAGTCGAAGTTACAGATAAAGAATTCGAAGAAAAATACAACTTTAAAGATCTAAACGGATTTATCCAAGTATTCTTCTTTGTTCAGGGCTCAGTCAAAGAGGCTAGTGATTTAGGATACTTCATTGATAGTTTGGCGGATTATCTCCGTTCTAATAATATTATTTATTGTGAGGCATTTTTTGCTCCATCCAAGTTCATTCAAAATGGTTTGGATTTTGATGAGATGGTCGAGGTTATGGTCACCCGTATTCGTCAGATCGAAACAAAAGATGGAATTTCTATACGACTCTTGGTGGATGTTTCTAGATCTTTTGGACCAGAGAATGCGATGAATAATCTTAAACGTGTGTTAGGTTTAAAACACAAAGAGGTTATCGGAATTGGACTTGGCGGTGCCGAATTAATGGGCCCAGCAAAAGATTATGCCGAAGTGTTTAAGGTCGCAAGAGAATCGGGGCTACGAACAGTTGCTCACTCTGGCGAAGATGATGGTCCATGGGCAATCTGGGATGCTGTAAGTTTATGTAAGGCAGAACGAATAGGGCACGGAACATCTGCTATACAAGATCCAGACTTAGTTCGTTACATTAAAGAGAACAAAATTCCGATCGAAATCTGTGTTACCTCGAATGTATTCACGGGTAAGTATGTACGCAAAGAACAAAACCACCCTGTTCGTTACTATTATGACCAAGGACTTCCCCTTTGTATAAACACAGATGATCCTGAAATATTTGATGTGAATTTAACATACGAATACTTCAAACTGTATCGATTTTTGGATTTTACAATTGATGAGATTGTCGATTTGGTGAGACAAGGGGTTTTCTGCACCTTCCATCCAAACAAAGAATCGCTTTGGAAGATAATGGAAGAAAAAATTGATGCTGTTAAAGAGAAATACAACCTAACACCACAAAAGCGATTGGCCACAGTTTAACCGACCGTAATTTCGCAGTAGGTTTTGGACGCAAAAAATTTCTCTTCTTCGTTTTTAAAAACAATAATACGCCAGGTGGAAAGGTACTGGCCTTATCCTGCTTGGAGTCATAGATTCATTCTAGGAACAGAATGGGCCAATTCGCATAGCTAAATGATAAACAATTTAAAGTTATGCGAATTATTGTTACTACTCAATTCCAAGTCTTTTGAAGATTAAAGGAATTCGCTCTAAGTATGGTTCGATTCTAAAAATTTCATCCAAATCAGAATCCTTCAGTATTGATGAACATCTTGGATCCTTTTTCAATCGATCTCTGAGATTTTGAGAAGTATCTCCCCAAACAGCCATTGCATTTTCTTGAACAATGAGATAAGCATCTTCCCGGGTTATCCCACCTTTTTCTATAAGCCAAAGTAAAACTTTTTGAGAAAAGATAAGCCCACGTGTAACATTTAACGTTCTTTCGGTTGCGTCTGGATACACATGAAGACCACCGAGCACAAAATTCATTTTTTCTAATATATAATCTAACGCAATTGTTGAATCCGGTAGAACAATCCTTTCTGCGGAAGAGTGAGAAATATCTCTTTCATGCCAAAGTGCGACATTCTGAAGACCTACGCTAACATTAGATCGAATTACTCTCGAGATACCAGAGATTCTTTCACAGACAACGGGATTTCGTTTGTGAGGCATAGCAGAGGATCCCTTTTGTCCTTTTGCAAATGGCTCCTCTACTTCACGCCCCTCTGTTTTTTGTAATAAGCGTATCTCGGTTGCCATTCGATCTAAACTGGCAGCTACAACACCTAAAACGGATAAGTAGAATGCATGTCGATCTCTTGAAATTACTTGTGTTGCAATTGGGTCGACTGTCAAACCTAGTTTTTTGAGAACATATTCTTCCACATCTAAATCAATATTAGAATATGTGCCGACAGCTCCCGAAAGTTTGCCAACAGCAATCTGTTCACGAGCGTCTTTCATTCTGTCAAGATTCCGACTCATTTCCGCATAGAATAAGGCAAACTTCAAACCTAAGGTCATTGGTTCTGCATGAATCCCATGTGACCTTCCTATACAAGGGAGATCTTTGTATTCCTTGGCTTTTGTTTTTGTTGTTTCTAAAAGAGTTTCCGTTCTTTTGATGAGTAAGTCCATCGCTTGGACCATTTGGACACATAGGGCGGTGTCGCCTACATCGCTCGAAGTCAGTCCAAAATGAACATGTCTACCTGCTGGGCCAATGTAGGAATTGAGGTTGGTGAGGTAAGCAATTACATCGTGATGGACTTTAGATTCTATCTCTAAAATTTCAGACACGTTAAACTTTGCTTTCTGTTTGATCGTTTCTAAGTCATCCTTAGGAACCTCTCCCCTGTTTGCCCGCGCTTCACAAGCGTAGATTTCTATATCTGTCCAAATTCTAAATTTGTTCTCTAATTCCCATATAGCGGATATCTCTGGATGGCTGTAACGATCGATCATAAGGGCAGAGTTTCATCTTAAACTTCTCTTTCAACTGTGAAATTTACGATTGCCGAACGATGTTCCTGTTTTATCTTTTGGGCATAGAATCGGAAAAATAGGAGTACGTATGTCCAAAGAATTCGAAGGAAAGGTTGCACTTGTTACAGGAGCCGCATCACCCATTGGACTGGGAAGAGCAATTGCAAATCGTATTGCATCGCATGGCGCAAGTTTGGTGCTAGTTGATCTAAACCAAGAAAAAATTGAAGAAGCTGCGAGAGAAGTAGAAACAAAGTTTGGGGTAAAAACATTAGGCGTGGCTTGCAATGTTACGAAACCCGAGGATTGTGATGCAGCAATTTCAAAAACAAAAGAGGTTTTTGGAAAATTAGATTTTTTGGTAAACAATGCTGGTGTTTTAAAAGACAATCTTCTCATTAGAATGTCGGAGCAAGAATTTGATTTCGTTATGGATGTAAATTGTAAGGGTGTATTCCTTATGACAAAATCAGCGAGTAAACTTTTGCTTAAGTCTGATTCCGGAAGGATTGTAAACATTTCATCTGTATCGGGACTTACAGGTCAACCTGGCCAAGCGAACTATTCGACATCAAAAGCTGGTGTAATTGCACTCACAAAAGTTTCAGCGAGAGAGTTTTCCGGAAGAAATGTTTTGGTCAATGCTGTTTGTCCTGGTTATGTTCAAACGGAAATGACGGGTACACTTTCTAAAGAAGTTCAAGAAAAGCTGACAGACCCAGCAGTGATCCCACTTAAGAGACCAGGCAAACAAGAAGAAATTGCTTCAGCAGTTAAATTTTTCTTAAGCGAAGATGCATCCTATATTACTGGAACATTTTTACGTGTCGATGGCGGAGCCGCTATCGGAATGTAATTTCAATTTACATTCTAGAGAAATTTAAATTCGCTATTTTTTATCCTTCGCCTTCAGTACTGGTTTAGCAGAACTGCTCGCTTTACTACCTTTAGGCGAAGATTCTTTCAGTTTCCCTGTCTTGGTTTTTTTTAGTTCCGTTTTGGACGAGGAGGGTTTTGTACTTTCCGTGTTTATGGCAATTGTTTGATTTTTTGTTTCAAGTCCAGGTGGTGCGGCTATTTCGTAGTCGTATTGTACAGTAGGACTCCAATTTCCTGAGTAATCTCTGACGCTGATAAGGACAGTATGTTTGCCCGGTTCATAGAGAATTTCGGGTTCGAAAATTTCAACCTTCCCGTCCTTTGGGAAAAATTCTGCCTTTCCTGGAATGCCATCAACCTTCACATCAAATCCATCAGGAAGAATCCCTGATCCAACATCCACTGCCTTAAATAATAAAACAAAGTCTTCCTGGGGATAAACTGTCCGATTCATTGAACTATGTAGAAAAATACTGGGTGGTGTTTGATCCGAAAGTACTACGAAGTTTCCCGTTTTTCGTAATCGAACTTTAAAAAATTGCCCCCAAGAGCTAAACGTAGAACCTGCTACTTTTTTTACAGAGCCATCAGATAAAACTTCATATAAGTCTGCGGAATTCAAATCTTTAGATTTAGGCACCTTCATATAAAGGTCATAACCTAAATTGAAGTCGTTAAAGTCAGGACCTATTTTATAAACTGTTGATAGTTGGTTTAGTCCAACTGTGTTTATTTTTATATCCTCCTTTGCTTCTATATCAAAAAAAGCCTTAGAGTAGATCGCATTGACTGGAAAGAATAATTCAACTTTACTATCGGTTGATTTGAATGTAGTATAATTATTATAGAACACATTATATTTAATTTCTTTGGTTATGATATGACTATAGTCGCCAGAATCTCGAATAACAAAGAACGAGGCGATCGCCATTTGATTTCCCATACCTTTTGCTCGAATAGTGATCTCTTTAGGTTCTCCAGCTTTCAGAGTTTCGCTATCTAAAATACCTTGCTCTCTATTCGTTCTATGCATACCGAGAAGATCATTTCCGTCCCGTGCATGAAGATAGTAAGAGAAAGGGTTACCATTTGGTTTGCTGATTGAACTATCATACAAAAGAACATTCTTTCTAACATGATCTTTAAGTATCTTCGATAATTCAAACCCCTGCAAAAGTTGTTCGCCAAGATGCATTTCTAGTGTAAAAATACCAAGTCTATTTGTGTTGGATTTTTGATGGATTGCTATCTGTAATCCTACTTTTCCCTGGATGAACAGAGTAGGTGATTCATAGAGTTCATATCGATTATTGCTTGTTTGGTAAAATGGGATTTCTATTGGTTCATTTTTTCCGTTGATGAAGGTTCTAGATGTTTGTGGTGTTATTCGAAGAGCATTAAAGATGACTGGTTCGGCTTCCTGATAACCCAACCCAAAATGAATCGGATTATAATAGATGTTATCCTTAAAAAGCTCAAAATGTAGATGGGGTGGTCCAATTCCTGTATCTCCGGAATATGCGATCATTTCACCTTTTTCTACAGCAACTGGTTCAGGTAGTGTGATATCAAAATCAGTTCTATCTTTGAACCGTCTTGCTTGTTTGGATTTATGTATTTGTTTAATAACTTTTGGAGCAAATTTTTGAAGATGACCATACCTAGAAGTCATACCGTCATCGTGCTCCAAAAAAACGGCATAACCGATGCTAGTCCATCGTCTTTGAACCCTAGTGACCTTTCCCTTGGCTACGGCAAGTATGGGAACACCCAATCTGCCTCCCGTAGAAAAGTCTTGGCCCATATGAAAGTGTCCAGTTCGGAACTCACCAAATGCACCTGTGATTGAGTTGTAGCCTTTCACGGGCCAGTGGTAATTCTCTTTTAAATAGAAACCAGGAGGGAAAACACCTTGTGATGTCGCAAGTAGCGTATGTGACAATAAATAGCAAAAAACTAGTATAAATCGCAACATCTGATTCTATACTATTTTCGGCTATTTGTCTGAAAACACTAATAAGAAAGATGTGGCCATACGACAGGCCACCGATTAAAATTTTATTTAAAATTGGGCCTACGCTTTTCTTTAAGGGCGCTCATTGCTTCCAATAGATTATCTACAACTCCAGGAGCTTCAAAAGAAGTTTTTGTATCCTTTTCATACTTGGCTAATTTTGAAATGATCTCACCGTTTAACATATTTTTGGTGCCTCTAAAAGCTGAGAGGGGGACTTTTGAAAGAGTCTCTAATTTTTTAACTGCCAGTTTTCGAAGTTCTTCCGGGGTTGAGGCAATTTCATCAATCAAACCTATTTCTTTAGCTTCTGCGGCTTTGTATGTTTTTCCTTCGAGACAAACCTCTGCCCAAAATCTTGCGCTCACACACATTCTAATTCTGTCGGCAAAACTACCGGGAAGAGGTAAACCTACATTCACTTCTGTAAATCCTATCCGAGCCTTTCCATCCAACATAAATTTAAAGTCTGATGCTACAGTAATGACTGCTCCCCCTCCCATTGAATAACCAGTGACTTCAGTGATGAGTGGTTTATCAAATTTTACAAGTTCGCCGAATAAAATAACTATACCGCCCACTTCTTCAATAAGTTTTTCCCTCGGTGTTGACAGTAGATTCTCTGCATCTAACCCGTTACAAAAAAATTTGGGATTATCGGTAGTTAAAATTACTCCTCTTTTTTCTGGGTCGGCTTTGATTTCATTTAAAATTTCACCTAACTCACGCATGTTGCTTCCAGTAAGTGAGTTTTGATCATTCATTTGAAATTTAATTATTTCACCAAGACCATTGGGAACGTTTATTACTTCTCTTTTGTAATTCATGATTTCCTTTTTTATCTCTCTATTAATTTTTAATTTGAAATTTCCGTTTTATCGGTTTTGGATGTCGTACTATCGGGATTTGTATTTGATTTATTTTCAATAGCCACATTCACTTCAGGTTTATCCGAAGCAGTTGGTTCTTGCACTGGAACAGGAGCGGATTGTTGATTTGAAGTCTTTCCCTTTTTTTCTTTCTTCTTTTGATCTTCAATCTTCTGCTCTTCCATCTTCATATAGTCTTCAAATTCATTGGGAGCCATAAAAACGATCATCTTCTCATCGTTGGTTGCATGTTCAATAAAAGCACCCATATGTCTTCCTGCTATGAATGCAATTTTTTCACAGGAGAAAATTTTAATCAATTTTTCAAATATCTCCACTTCTTCCTTGCCCAATTCAGGTACAGCACGAACATCAAATACGATCTGTTCTGCTTGAATGGATTTTAAAAAATTAGGCGAGAAGATATTTTTAAAATCAGGGAAAACATATCTTTTCAGATTAGCGCGACATTGAAACAATAATCTGTCAGATTTTCTGTCAACATTAACAAAGGTTAAATTATCTCTAGTTTTGGAAGATTCACTGGACTTATAATCGTCTATAAGACTTTGAATCCGATCCAGTAATGGCTGTTTTTCTAGAGGTTTGATCATGTAATCCGTGAAACCCAATTTATTATGATTTGCTATAAAATTCGGATCTTCCTTGGGAATCATAGCAAGGATTGGAATATTATGTGTAATTACATCTTTTCGTAGCTCTAATATGAATTCAAACTCTCGTTTATCACGAAAAGTTAAGCCCATTAAAATGATATCTGGATTTGAAGATTTAACATATTCATTTACAGTCGGGCTAAATTTTGTAATTACAACTCTCTGGCGAAGACCGAGGAATATGCTTTCCAATTCCTGTGCGGAGTAAGTATCACTTTCGATCGCCATTATAAAATGCATATTGAAATCTTACAAAAGGCCTTCTTCAGAGGCAACTCGAAATAGATTACCAATCTTCTTTTGTTTTTCTGAAAGGATTTTATCGGTTAGTACTTCCCGCACAATATCTTCATGGATCGAGTGTAAATTATCAAAATCGCGTTTATAATCGCTTACTGTCATTTTACCGAACAGGATGTTTGCTTGGAATTGATAGATTTGGTGTTCCATTAGGAACCGAAGAGTATCTAAATCCTCTACAGCTTCTGCAGTGATGACTGCTTCTCGGTTATCCGCCAAACGTTTGCAATAGTCTATAAAGGCAAGATTATCCAAGAATTTAATTTGGTCTTCTTCAATTTTAAATTTGAAGCTGATAGGATCCAGTTTAAATTCTTTTATCATAATTCCTAGATCTAATACGATTTGATGGGATTGGCTTTTTACGCCAAAGTCATCGGCCGCAAAACTCATTCCTCTTGCATAAAATGCCAGACAAACGTCCTTGAGTGGAAATTTGGAATCGTCGTATGGCTTTTCAACAAGCTCAAAACGGATATTTTCAGTTTTAAGATCCTTGGTAGTTATAAGTTTTGTAAGGCGATCAACTTTTTCTCGATTAGAAAAAGTATCAATTAAACTTTGAGGGGAAATATTGAACTTTAATAATCCAGGCGCTGACTCACAAGCAACGATCAACTTCTCGAGGATCAGAAGTTCGATCCTGTTTAAATCTTGATCTGAAGGTATATCATTTATAAGATCTTTGTAGCCGACGTAAGCACCTCCACCGACAAAAACCTCTCCTCCCTTCACCGAAAAGGTTTTATCTTTCGGATTGTAAATAACGGTTGGCTGGATCATCGCTTCATGAACGGAGCCAGAAATATAAGTATTTGCTTTATTGTAATAGGTCCAGCTCCAACGAACTAGATTGTCATTTAGGTTTTTTTCAGATGAACGAAATAATTCTTCAAATACTTCATCACTATCGGAAATGAAATTGGATTGGGTCCTTGATACCCCAAAATGAAATGAGACGGACTGCAGTCGCATGGACTCTTGTTGAAATTTCCCTACCGCATTCTCAATGTTCGGAAATTTCTCGATATTCCATTCAAAGAGTGGGGCAATTCCCATTAGGAGTATATCCTGTTTTTCTAAATAGTGAAAACCAAAGGTAATATCTTCTAAATCGAGACAGGCATAGAACTCAGATCGAATCAAATCTAAAAAATCTGTAAGCGTGATCCCTGTTATTTTTTCGAACCGAATTAGGAAAAGGGGTTTTCCTTGGTTCTCGCCTATAAAAGACTTTTTGAATACTTCCAAGTCCTTCATTCCGTAGTAATAGGGTCCTGTCAAAAGTTGATTTTTCAAGTGTAACCTTCGAAATACATTTGATCTAATTCTAGTTCTCGAATATTCTAAGTGTTGTGCCTTCATTGGCAACAAGGATAGTAATAAATGTTTAATTTTATTTGGTTTTTGCTGATCGGTTTGATCGCAGGGTGGCTTGCTGGTAGGATTCTTCGAGGAAAGGGATTTGGAATCATCGTCAATTTAGTAATTGGTGTTGTAGGTTCTTTTTTAGGTGGAATCGTTTTTGGTTTTTTTGGATTTAGATCTTATGGTCTCATAGCTGAGCTCATTGTTGCAACAATAGGAGCGATTCTTCTGATTTTTCTGGCGGGAATCATCAAAAAGCGATAAAGAGAATCCCATTGTCAGCTAGGCAATGGGATGTGATTCCTATTCTAGTTCTACCCCGTCACCTAACTCGAAATTAGAGCTAACTCCTTGGACATCATCGTTGGCTTCCAAGTTATCTATGAGTTTCATCACTTTTTCCGCAGTTTCTTTATCATTTACTTCAACTGTCGTCATTGCGATGTATTTGATTTCCGATTCTTCCATAGACAGCCCTTTTGAAGATAGGGCGGATTGAACTGCTTCATAATCTGATGGGCTTGTGAGGACTATATACATTCCATCATTGACTTGGATATCCTCAGCGCCCGCCCCCAAGGCGATGTCGAAGAGCGCCTCTTCAGAAATTTGCTCCGATTTGAGTGTAAGTTGGCCCTTTCGCTCAAACAAACGGGAAACAGCACCAGCGTTAGCCAGTGAACCACCTAGTTTTGTAAGGATACTTTTGATTTCGGGAGTGGTTCTGGATTTTTTATCGGTTAGGACATCCACCATGATGGCAACCCCACCAGGCGCGTAACATTCATAGAGACATTCTTCATAGACCATACCTTCCAATCCGCCCGTTCCTTTTTTGACGGCTCTTTCGATATTGTCTTTGGGCATATTTGCCGCTTTTGCTTTTGTAATGGCTAGTCGGAGTCTCGGATTGCCTTCTGGGTCACCACCGCCTTCTTTTGCCGCAACGGAAATTTCCTTTGCTATTCTTGTGAAGATTGCGCCTCTTTTTGCATCAATTGCACCTTTCTTTCGGCGGATGGTTGCCCATTTCGAGTGTCCTGACATTGTTATCTCCCAAAACTAGATTTTAGGCTTTGAACTTTTTTTCAACAGATTTCCCTACTAGCCTAGTTTCTTGACTCATGAACAAATGTTCGAAGTACTGTAAAAAAAACCACTAAAGGCAACCCATGATTGATTTCTCAATTACCGATGAACAAAAAGCCCTCCGCGATTTAGCGCGTGATTTCGCAAAAAATGAAATGATTCCGAAAGCGGAGCATCATGACCACACGGGTGAGTATCCAAAGGAAATTCTAAAGAAAGCTTTTGATGTCGGTCTTATGAATATGCATATTCCCGCCGAGTATGGTGGAGCTGGATTGGGTGTTCTCGACGAGTTGATTGCCTCGGAAGAACTTTTCTTTGGCTGTTCCGGAATGGCGACTGCAATTCTTGCAAACAATTTGGCTTTAGCTCCTGTTTTGTTAGGTGCCAGTCCAGATACGATGAAAAAATTTATCCAACCGATGACAGAGCAGTTTATGTTAGCAGCTTATGCTGTAACGGAACCAGGTGCAGGTTCAGACGTTGCTGGAATTCGAACCACGGCAAAACGAGTTGGTGATGAATATGTTATCAATGGTTCTAAAATGTGGATCACAAACGCGGGACATGCAGATTGGTTTTTTGTTTTAGCAAAAACGGATCCAAATGCAGGTCACAAGGGAATGACTGGATTTATCGTAGATGCTAAAACTCCTGGCATCATCCTCGGCAAAAAAGAAAAGAATATGGGACAGCGATGTTCCGACACACGTTCCGTAACTTTTGAAGAAGTGAAAGTTCCAAAAGAGAATATGATCGGTAAGGAAGGGGACGGATTTAAGATTGCGATGGGAGCCTTCGACCAAACTCGTCCCGCTGTTGCAATTGGTGCCGTCGGTGTTGCGCGAGCAGCTTTGGAGCATTCAGTTAGATATGCGAACACAAGAAATGCTTTCGGAAAACCAATCTCAGTTAACCAAGGTGTGAGTTTTATTTTGGCAGAGATGGCTAGAGATATTGAAGCGGGAAGACTTCTATGCTGGCAATCCGCGTGGCTAATCGATAAGGGATACCGAAATACATACCAAGCATCTATTGCAAAGGTATTCTGCGCAGATATGGCAATGCGAGTTACTACCGATGCGGTTCAAATTTTTGGTGGTTACGGATTCAACGAGGAATACCCAGTAGAAAAATTGATGCGAGATGCAAAAATCTTCCAAATCTACGAAGGAACATCTCAGATCCAGCGAGTGATCATTTCTAAATTCTTAAATGATGGCGTAGGAATCGAGAACCCGAACCTATAATTTAGGTTGGGTATGTTGTTTTGAATTCATAAGAGATAACATACCCGTGGTGTTACTAATCGACAATTACGACTCTTTTTCTTATATCTTGTTCCAATATCTAAGCGAAATCAAAGAAACGATCCTTATTAAAAATGATGATCCTTTACCTGATTCATATATTTCTCGCATAACATCAGTCGTTTTATCTCCTGGGCCTGGTTTACCCAATACCTCAGGACGATTAATTGAATATACAAAATACTTTTTAGGAAAATTACCCGTTTTAGGAGTTTGTTTGGGCCACCAAACGATTGCTCAAATTTCAGGTGCTCAATTGATCCAAACAAAGGATATTTATCATGGAAGAACTTCCAAGGTTCACCACCAAGAGGTTGCTATATTTAAAAATATTCCAAGTCCCTTTGTTGCAAACAGATACCATTCTTGGGCAGTTTCTTCCACGAACTTACCAAAAGAATTGGAAGTGATAGCTGAGACAGAAGATGGTGTCATAATGGGAATCAGACACCTTAAATTTAAACATACATACGGTGTACAGTTCCATCCAGAATCTATTTTGACAGAACATGGAAAAACCTTACTGTCAAATTTTTGTAAGGAGTTTTAGATCATGAAATATTTTCTAAGACTTTTATCTTACTCATTCCATTACAAAAATAGATTTTTGTTAGGATTATTATTTGCTTTGCTTACTGCCGTATTGAACGGTATTTCTCTCACTGCTCTGATTCCCCTATTTGATTCTTTGGGAAGCGATAGAAACAAAAGATTTCATTTGGATCTAACTTTACCGGAAAAAACTATTTTGGTTCAGGAAGTACTGATGGGACCAGATAGTTTAGATGGACTTGAGAGAATTAAACGCCAGATCATTTCCATAAAACTACAAATTAATGAATTAACACAAGATATGGAACCAAGAGAAGTCGTTTGGGCGGTTTGTATTGCAGTATTCCCGCTCTATCTCTTGAAATTAGGAACGTATCTCTTATCTGTTTTTTGTATTGCCACTTCGGGTTATAAAGCTGTTCGGGATATCAGGCAAGAGCTCTTTCAAAAAGTTCAGCGGCTTCCACTTACTTACTTTTACAAAGAAAAAACTGGGCTTATTATGAGCCGAGTGATAAACGATGCCGAAATTGTAGCCGCAGTGATTTCGAGTAATCTTCGTGATGCGGTAATCAACTTCTTTTATGTCATAACCCACTTATTAATTCTGATCTATTTAAACTCTGATCTTCTAATCTTAGCCTGTATCACCATCCCTGTTGTAATTTTGCCTGTAACTTTATTTACGCGAAAAATTTCATCTTCAACGGCTCGATTTCAGGAAAAACTTGCCGATTTAAATGGTCATATACAAGAATTTATTTCTGGCATGAAAGTTATCCGAACCTTTAGACAAGAGAAGAGAGATACATTTAAATTTCAGGATATAAATCATAAAGTCTATCGAAGAACATTCAAAGGACAATTCTATTTGCAGATGGCACCGAGTCTCGTTGAACTTACCTCATCCATTGTAGTACTTGGATATTTCGCATTAGGTGCTAAGTTTATTTACTCCGGAACTTTTACCCAGGGCGAATTTATGGCTTTTTTGTTAACCTTACTTTTTTTACTTCGCCCACTGACCCAACTTTCGCAAATGGTCGGAAAAATAACTCAAGCAAATTCAGCAGGAAAGCGAATTTTTGAAATCATCGATCGTGATTCTGAAATTGAAGAAAGAGAAGGGGATTTGGTTCTCGAGACGATTCGTGAGGGAATCAAATTTGATGGAGTTCAGTTCGCATATCCTGGAACGAACCACCAAGTACTAAAAGGTATCGACCTAGATATCAAACTAGGTGAAACCTATGCATTTGTTGGAACCAGCGGTAGTGGAAAATCTACACTTATGGATTTGATTCCCAGATTTTTTGATCCGACCCAAGGGAGGATACTAATCGACGGCGAGGACATTCGAAATTTTTCTTTAAAATCCTTACGTAGTAAGATCGGGATCGTAACCCAAGAGATATTTCTCTTTCATGGGACTATCGCGGATAATATAGCATATGGAACAGGCGCTGCTTCGAGAAAGGAAGTAGTTCGTGCCGCACGTCTTGCAAATGCCCATGATTTCATTACAAAAATGGATAATGGTTATGACAGCATGATAGGTGTTAGGGGACTAGATTTAAGTGGCGGTCAAAGACAGAGGCTAGTAATTGCAAGAGCTCTGCTTCGGAACGCAGAAATTATGATCTTAGACGAAGCAACAAGTGCCTTGGATGCAGAATCCGAGAGACTTGTTAGTCGCGCTCTAGAGCGTTTATTTAAAAACAGAACCACTTTCATTATAGCACATCGTCTATCCACAATACGTCGTGTAAAAAATATAATCGTAGTTGAAGATGGTGAAATTCGTGAACGAGGTGATCACGATTCACTTCTACAAATGGGTGGTCTCTATAAAAAGTTTTATGAAAGCCAATTTGTGGAATCAGAAGGATAAAAATGAAAAAAGTTCTAATCGTTGATGATAATGATCGTTATGCGAATAATTTAAAGATCTATTTTGATAGTTTAAAAATTTCAAATGACCGTGCTGTGGACGCAAAAGCGGGTTGGGAATTATTTCAAAAAAACTCTGATTATGATATGGTTGTATCAGATATAACCATGGAGACACAGACTTCGGGTCTTTGGCTGATGCGAAGGATTTACAAATCCGGATACAAAGGAATTTTGTCGATTGCATCCACAGGATTTGATGTTTGGGGTGTAATGGGTTTTTCTAAATACTTTTTAGTTTGGTTCTGTGGCCTTCATTGGATGATACCAAAGGTTCCGCTGAAGAACGGAACCGTAGAATGGGTGCCCACTTCAAAAGTTAAAAATCAAATCAATCCTTTCGAATCGATTTAGTATCCGATTCGGGATTGAAAAGGTTGGAATGTTTTCCCTTCTTCACATTGGAATACTTTCCTTCTTTCCCGTCAGAACCTATTTTTTTAACTTCAATGATATCTAATTTAGGATAGAACACCCAACCTGTAACAAAGGACTCTCTTGCACCCGGAAGCGTAGATTCCATCTTCAATTGGATGTATTTATCTGTGAGAATATCCTCACCAATACGAACAGCAAATTCCTTTTTTGTTTCACCAAGAACGAATCCGATTTCTTTCGCTTTGATATAACTCACAGGTTTTGATCTTTCGTTAGGTTCTTGTCTCAAAAAGTCATCTTCTATTAAAATAATCGCATAACGTCCAAATGCTTTTCTGCGAAGTAAAGCTTCACCGATACGTTTTGCAATTCGTTCGTCTTGTGTATTTTCATTAATCCGAATCAAAGCTAATGTTGCCGAAAGGTTCGGATTTTTCTCAATTTTTTCTATGGCAAGTAACGAAAGAGAAGGTTCTTCCCTGACTACCCTCTCTAAAACACGAAGACTATCTCGAGTTCCATGAATGGCTAATGATTCAATGACAGCTTCTTTTATTTCAGGTTCTTCAGATTTTAAAAATCGTTCGTAAATTTCAATATCTGCTGGCACATGATTGTATGCAAGACCCCGCAAAGAGCTACAAACAATAATTATATATTCGGAATTTAAACCAGAACTGAGAATCATCTCTCTTCCAGCAGGATCTTTTGTCTTTCCGAGTCCTTCGTAGCTCACGGCAATCACTTCAGGATCTTCTGCCTTTGTTCCAGCGATAAAATAAGAGAGAGACCGTTTGTCTCCAATCTCAGATAGAGCTTTGTATGCGGAAGGGCGAACTTGGTAACCATCTTTGTCGATTGCAGTTTGGAGAGCCACTCTTCCCGCTCGGAGGCGTCCCAAGGCAAGGGCAGCGGCCGCTCGCACCCGAGGAATGGGATGGCTAGAGAGAATTTTTTCTAAGCTACGATGGTTTTTAAAATATTCTTGTTGGAATACTTGAACGAGCCCTTTTTTGATTTGCTCTGTATACTCAATATCTTTTTTCTCTTCCTCAGAAAGATTGTCTTCTTGCTTTCGGATTTCAGAATCGATCATCTCATTTGCTTTTCCCGTAACTTTTGTTTTACGGTTAACTCGTTTGATGGAGATTTCATCTTTTTTTTCTTTTTTTGACGTTTGAACAGGCTCTACTTTCTTTTCACTATCTTCATTTCCATTAGTATTGGATTCTAATGTAGAATTTTCTTCTTTTTTATTCTCACCTGACTCCTGTAAGAGATCTTCGTTTTTCGTCAAAGAACGGGAGTCGGCGTAATTATTTGCATCTGCTCTTAAATTTCGGAGAGAAGATTGTATCGCAGGTGCGCGCACGGACAAGGTGTTTAATGATGTTGAAAGTTCGCCAAGTTCTCTCGTCACACGGCCAATCATGGGTCCATCAAAATCGTTCGGTACGTCCTTGATCAACTCACTGATTTTAGTTTGTATGTCAGGAAGGTTCGCAACAATCTTCGGAAGATCGTCCTCCACAATCGCTGCCGCTTCCATTTCTTTTTGGACAGCTTCACCAACGGTTTTTTTTGAATCTGCTCGAATGGCTACAGCTTCAGCAAATTCTAATGTAGAAAGAGCGGTATGTGCTTCTTTGATCAAGTCATCATATTTACGATTCTTCGTTTCCGTAATTTGAAGTGGGTTATTCTTGTAAGGATCAAGATCGGTCCCTTGGTAGGCACGTAACTTGGGTGCAACATCTGTAAGTTGGTAAGGTTTACTTGTAGAACAATTTACAATCAGCGAAAGAAAGAGCGTGAGTCCCGTAAGTAAAATTATGTCTTGACCCTTTTTGAAATTATGATAGCCTGCTTCCATACCTAGAATATCGGATAACTACTATAAGTAAAATTAGCGGCAATCTGGCAGGTCTTAAGCCAAACCAGATAAAAAAGTTAAAAACTCTCTCCGAAAAGCGAATTCGGGAGGATTTCATCATAAGTATGGAGCTTGCCCGTAGCGTTGGTGAGGTTTCCATCGAGATTGGGCGTCAGATTGGTGTCCTCATAGATAGACCAGGTTATGTCACACATCTCATTGTTGGAAATGACCATTCCATAGAAATCCCTCATTTAGATCGTTACCGAGTGGCGCACTCTCGTCTTCGTGGACTTCGACTCTTTCATACTCATCTCAAAGAAGAAGCCTTAAATCAAGAGGACTTAATGGATTTAGTTCTCAATCGATTCGATTCGATTACAGCCGCGTGTGTAGATGCACAAGGTGTTCCTAAATTTTTTTATTCTGCATTTATGAATCCCGATCCGGAGTCAGAATTGCCCTGGATATTGACCGAAAGAAAATTCCCTGGTCAATTGAAGGAAGGTTATGCGACTGAAATTGATGCCTTAGAATCTGAGTTTACCAAAAAAACTTCCAATCTAAAAGCGTCTCAAAAAGAGAATAGGGCTTTTCTGGTGGGTGTTTACGAACCACGGAAGATGAAACGAAGTCCAGAACATTCTATGGATGAATTAAAGGAACTTTGTCGAACTGCAGGCATTCATGTTGTCGATACCTATGTTCAAAAAAAAGATCCAGATCCCAAAACGGTAGTCGGAAAGGGAAAACTCCAAGAGATTATTTTAAAATCTGTCCATAAAGATATCGAACACTTGATTTTTGATCTGGAACTTTCACCCGCCCAGGCTAAAAAAATTTCTGATGCAAGTGATTTGAAAATTATCGATAGGACTCAGTTAATTTTAGATATATTTTCCAAGAATGCAAAATCTAGAGATGGTAAATTACAAGTAGAACTTGCCCAATTGAAATATTTAAAAAATCGTCTCTCAGAGTTAGATGATAATATGAGTCGGTTAACGGGAGGAATTGGTGGAAGGGGACCTGGAGAAACAAAACTAGAGATTGGCAAGAGGCGTGTGGAAGAAAAGATTTCCCGTCTCGAAAATGAATTAAAGGATTTAAAAAGAAGACGGGAGCTAAATCGAAAATCTAGATCTAGAAATGAAATTCCAATCGTTGCAATTGTTGGATATACAAATGCTGGAAAATCAACCCTTTTGAATGCGCTTACAAATTCTAGTGTTATCGCTGAAGATAAGTTATTCGCAACTTTGGATCCTACTACTAGACGAATTCGTTTTCCAGAAGAGCGGGAGATAATAATTTCAGATACAGTTGGTTTTATACATGACCTTCCGCCAGATTTGTCGATGGCATTCAAAGCTACATTAGAAGAGTTAGGTGATGCGGATTTACTTCTCCATGTCGTAGATATCAGTAATGAAAATCATACAGAACAAATGGAGGCAGTCGATTCTATATTAAATTCTCTAAATCTAAATGAGATTCCCAGATTAATTATCTTTAACAAGTCAGATCAATTAGATTCGGAAAAGAGAGAATCATTGAAAAAGTCAAATGCCATATTGGTATCCGCATTTTCTAGAGAAGGACTTCAGGAATTATTAGATTTAATTGAGACTAGACTTTGGCAAAATAAACTTTCTAAAAAAATGGCAAGTTAAGCTATTTTCAATTTCGTTTCCAGTTGGAAATTGCTTCTTTTCTACTCGAATAAATTTCTACTTTTTTTGGTAGATCCATCAATCGAATGACGTTATCTAAAAAATGATTGAGTCCTCCTATCATGATCCGACCTGATTTGGATTCAACAGTTTTGATGATTCCAATCAAAGTTGCGACTCCGATACTATTGATGTATTCCAATTCGGAAAGATCTAAGATTAAATTATAGATCTCTTCTCGAAAGATGAGGGATATATTTTTATTTATATCGTATGCATTTGTGTTAGTTATTTGTCCTTTGAATTGAACTACTAAAACCGAATCTGAGCCTGATTGGATCACTTCCGTTCCCAATGTGAGAGCCGTAAAATTTAGGAAGTTCATAGAAAGATTATAACTTTTCGAGAATCCGAATGGCTACTGTTTTTTCACGGATTATTTCTTTCATCGAATCTATTTCCAAAAGAGATTTCTGA
>JALOTI010000153.1 GCA_025457985.1 Leptospira sp. | reverse complement strand
ATGCGAAGGGAGAGGATGATGCGAAGGGAGAGGATGATGCGAAGGGAGAGGATGATGCGAAGGGGGAAGGGTGTTATTGGTTCGGGTAGATTGTTTTTGAGAGAAAGTAGATTCCTAGTGATACTAAGATACCGAGCGTGGCAAGTACCACATCTTTGCCAACTTTTCGGAATGTGTCGAGATACGGAAGATCTCTGTAAGTCATTACATTGAGTATGATTTCTCTCCCGGCGAGCAAACCTAAAAAGACCCAAGTAGTAGACATAGGTATATTGCTAATTCCTTGGAATATGAAGAGAATACTTCCATAAACCAAATCTACGATAGTTGCCGCTTTGGCCCACTGGATGTCGGATTTTTCTGAGACAACTCGTTGGATCGTTCCTCCGTTTGTACGAACAATAATTAACAGGGAGCCGATTAACATCAGTAATGCTACCAATAATTCAACAAAATCTAATTTGCGTGGAAGGAATACAGCTATATTTGCCGTATCTTGTAATAACCATGCAATCCAAAGATAAAGCGTAGAGAACCATTGAAGGCGCGACCACTTTAACTCAGAGATTGGATCGGGAGAATGTTCTTCATAGTATTCGTGCGGATCAATTTTTGCGAGAACCGCCCAAACCGTTATCGCAACTAAGAAAGCAATGCCATATCCTAAAAATGATTTAGTTAGCATGTTTTCAATAGAGCTACCACCAAATAAACTTAAAACTAGGAATGTTGTCGAAACGGGCGCTCTCAATCGTGTAATGACTACTAGAACGACAGGTGCGAGAAGTTGGATGAGTGTGAAATTGTTAGATTCTGGGATAGTGTCCAGTCGGTTGAAATGGATTTCGCCACTATCAAAATACCATGCAAGTAAATGGACGAATATAAGTATTCCGCCTAATACAAATATTTTCTGGAGCCAATGAACTGATTTTTTGCTTTCGAAAAAAGTTCCAATTGTTTGCACAGCATCATTCCCTGCAACAGAGAACGATGCGATAGCAAATGAGAACCAACCTAAGTAGTAGTGAGGAAGACCGAGGAAATATCCGCCTACAATCGCAAAAACGAGAAGCAAAGTTCCAGAAAAATAACGAACTTGGTCTTTTTTACTTGGATGTTGGTAGTCGATTTCCTCTTGAATCCTCATGTACCCATATAGTGTTTTGCGTATCTGTCCGTAATTTCCTTTCGGTCAAACAGAATAAAAACATCTGTAGTACCAAAAACAGAATCCAATGCAGGAAATCCACAGATTTTAGCACCCAAACGGATATATCCTTTGATTAGAGGTGGAATGTTCTTCGAGATTGTCTTAACATCTTCCACAACTAAATTTGGATCGAAATTGGGTAGAACATAGTCAGGGTTTGGATATACACGGAATTCTTCTGGTGCGATGGAATCTTTCGCTTTTAAAAAGGCGTAGGACTCGGAGGCAACTTGAGCTTCTGTTGAATGGATTGAACCGCAACCCATCAGATAGCGAACGTTATGTTTGATCATAAATTCTGCAAGCCCTTGCCAAAGTAAGGAAATTACCGAACCATCCCGATAGTCAGGGTGAACACAACTTCTTCCCACTTCTGCTATCTCATCGGGAATATTGTAAATAGATGTAATATCGAATTCTGTTTCGCTATAAAAACCGATTCCTGTTTTAGCATTTTCTCTGGTTAAAATTCTATACGTACCAACAATTTTGTTTTCGTTTGATTTATCAAATACGACTAGGTGCTGGCAATAAAGATCGTATTCGTCTCGATCCTTACGAGTTGCTGAAGATTGTGGAAGACCTTCACCCATCTCTAAATTAAATACTTCATAACGAAGCGCAAGAGCTCTTTCGATTTCTAATTGGTTTTCAGCTAGGCGGACTTCTAAAATCCGCTCGGTTTTGTTCAATGTTGTTTGTTTCATCTGAGGTGTTCCTCTTTATTTGCTAAAAAAACAGTAGTATTTCTCTGTTACGCTAATGTGACAATAAGGTAAAATTATGAATCGTCTCGGACTGAAATTGAGGAAAAGAATATTACGACTCAGTAAAGAGATTGTCATACAAACGTCAATTTATTTATGAAGACTCTTGGGAGATGGCAGAGATGGATTCGGACAAACTAAACTTTCAATTCCCCAAGGAAAAAGTGATTTAATTGGATCTAGGTAGATTTCAAAATCTTGGACATCCTTCGTGCTAAAAATGGCCAAAAACCCATTCCAGGAACAAACGATTAGATTCGAGCTTGAGATAGAAAAAGCTCTGAAATACTTTTGATTGAGGACGAGTAGTTTTTCTTTTTTGATCTCGGAGAACCGAATTCGATCCGGTGACCAAAAAATAGGTATTACCTCGGTGTTTTCCGGGAACAACCAGAATTCACCAATATAATCTATGTCAGATGGTGATTTCGTTCGGAAGTATAAATTTAAATTTTCATAAAAGGAAAGACTCGAGTAATTTTGGACCAAAGCCGGATACATGGCAGAATCGCCACCATAGTTTGGTGGATCAGCAAGAGTCTTTGGAATATCAGTTGGATTTTTAATGAGGTCTGGAAATTGATTTTGAAAGATTTCATTTAAATATTTTGTATTTGTTTTTTTCGTATCGTAGCTATGAATAGCGATCACGGTTACTAAAAAATAGAGGTAAAGAAGCTGAGTTTTTGGATAAAACTTTTTGAGTATTGTATTTGTTTTCTGAAGATTTATCGAAAGGAACCAACTGAAAAGAAAAACAAATGAAACACTCCACCTCGCATGGACTCTTTCCATTGAATAAATAGGAAGTTGCTCCAAAAAATTCATTGGAGAAAAGGAACCAAAATTCCCCGCCATTAAAAGCAGTGTCACAATTGCCAAAATCAAAACAGATCGTCTTTGGATTTTTAAAAATGGTACAAAAGCTAACAAAAGAAATGGGATTATTCCTATATAATTTCCATATTCCCAATAGTTGTATTGCATTTGAAGAATCGATTTAGCAAGAACGGGATGTTGCGAACTTCCAACAAACAAATTATAATAATCATATGGATGTAATGTAAATAAATCAGGTTTAAAGTATCGACCATATTCTCGAATAAAAAAGAATGATGGTCCCCATTTAGGATACGTTATACCAGCTGTTATTAGGAGGAGAATACTAAGATTTAATATTACTTTTTTTGTATTCCCATTTCGGATAAAAAATGGAATGATTAGAAAAAAAATAAGGAAGATACCTTGGGTAATAATATATATTGCACCTTCGGATAACAAAACATAGCTGACCAATATCCAAATTAGTCCATATCGTTTTTGAAGAGATTTTACAAAAAGAAGGAATGAAAGGCAAAAAGACGGGAGAAAAAAAGCAGGGAATAGATTGACATGTCCGACAAAAAGTCTTTGAAAGAAAAAACCAGAAAACTGAAAGAGGATAACAAAAAGAATAGAAAAGATCGGTTTGCTCTTTTCCAATTTAGAAATACAAAAATAGTTTAGAAGTCCAGATGATAGAAAGTAAAAAATAAAAATAAGTTTAAGGGATGTAAGGCTATCAAAAAAAAGAATTAAAAAATGCGTGATACTGAGTACTTTACTACTTGGATTTTCAAAAACGGGGAAGCCTCCTCCGTAATACGGATTCCAAAATGGGATGGTATCATATTCCAAATAACTTTTTCTTAAAAATTCTAAGTAAAATAAATGTTGGTCCCAATCGTATCCCCCAAGTTTGGTTGGATCCTGAAAGATAATTGTGATTGGTGATAGATAGTATATAAAAAGAAGGATAAGAAAAAAGTAGCCGCGTTGCCCACGTAAGAGTTTCATTTGGTTCGGGGAAGATACTTGTTCTACGTTTTAATAGAGAGAGGCAATATATCTTCTGTCCCCTCCCTAGTGAGCCTCGTCCCAGTTTGAGCCAAATTTTCCCTCAACAACAACAGGAATAGAAAGTGGAAGAGCATTTTCCATGGTCTTTTTGGCCATCGAGTAGAATTTATCCTTCTCTTCTTTGGGAACTTCAAAGACTAGTTCATCGTGGACTTGCATGATGATACGAGATCTTAATTTTTCTTTATGAATTTGATTTGAGATTTGGATCATTGCAAGTTTGATCATATCCGCTGAAGTACCTTGTATCGGAGAATTGATAGCTACTCTTTTGGCAGCCTCACTTGCCATTTTATTGCTGGAATTTATCTCGGGAAGAAATCTCCTTCTTCCCAAAAGCGTTTCCACATAACCATTTTTCTTGCAGAACTCAACCATTTCATCCATATAGGTTTGCACACCGGTGTAAGTTAGAAAATACTTTTCGATAAACTCTTTTGCTTCCTTTCGCGAAATTCTCAAATTATTGGATAAACCAAATGATGTAACACCATAGATTACAGAAAAATTTACGATCTTTGCTTTATTTCGCATTTCGGCAGTTACATCTTTTTCGGGAACACTAAACAATCCTGCTGCAGTTCGCCTATGTATATCAGCACCAGTTTTGTATGCATCTAACATATTTTTATCTTTAGAATAGTGTGCCATAATTCTAAGTTCGATTTGGCTATAATCCAGAGATAAAATTTCAAATCCTTTGGATGGAATGAATCCTTTTCTTAGCAACCTACCCTCTTCATCTTTGATTGGAATATTTTGTAAGTTTGGATTTGTCGAAGAGAGTCTTCCTGTTGCCGCAATGGTCTGATTGTAGTTCGTATGGATTCGATTTGTTTTAGGATTGATCAATGTAGGTAGAGTATCTGTATACGTTGACTTCAGTTTTGAAAACTTTCGAATCGCCAAGAGATCATCGATGATTGGATGTAATCCCTGCAGAGACTCTAACACAGAATGATCTGTGCTATATCCTGTTTGAGTTTTTTTCTCTGCGGGCAGTTGTAAATTTTCAAACAATACAATTTGTAATTCCTTTGTTGAATTTACATTGAACTGTCTTCCAGCATGAGTATGGATGCTTTTTTCATATTCTTTGATTTTTTTATCAAATATTTCGGAAAGTGATTCGAAGTATTTTTTGTCAATAGATACGCCCAAAAACTCCATATCAGCCAATGTTTCTATCAAAGGCATTTCAATATCATATAGAATTTGTTTGTTAGGTGGCGACTCTATTTTAGGTTTTAATACATTATAAAGCCTAAGTGTAATATCGGCATCTTCGCAAGAGTATTCTGATACTTTGTCTGGGTCGATATCATATAGATTTTGTTTCTTTTTTCCTGTTCCAACTAAATCTTCATACGTAATGGTTTTGTAGTTGAGATAGTCAACAGCCATATCATCCATGTTATGCCTTCTTTCGCCTGGATTAAGCAGATAGGAGGCAAGCATCGTATCAAATTCTAAACCTTTTAATTCGATTCCGTAATTTCGAAATACCAAAAGATCATACTTTATGTTTTGACCTATTTTTGGGAGTTTGGGATTTTCTAAGATGGGCCGGAACTCCTTCAGGGATTCGTCTAGCGGAAGTAATACGTGCGAATAAATGGATTCAGAATGCGAAAAAGCTGCATAATAAGCAATTCCTTCCTGGTTCGAGAAACTGATGCCCAAT
>JALOTI010000152.1 GCA_025457985.1 Leptospira sp. | reverse complement strand
CACATGCACTTCCACAGGTTTTGCAGGAGAGATTGCATTCGCAATAAATACACTTGGTTCATCTGAATGGAGAACAATATCAATTCGTTCATTGCCAAGTTCGCGGACAATAGCCTGGATACGAACACCTTTCATACCAACGCAGGCTCCAACTGGATCCACATCCGACTTGCTAGTTGTGACTACAACCTTAGTTCTGTAAGATGGAATTCTCGCCACATCACGGATTTCTACGATTCCATCATAAACTTCTGGAATTTCCATTTCGAATAATTTTTTAACAAAGTCCCCCGAAGCACGAGAGAGGGTGATCACTGGCATTGGCTCTCTTGGTCGGATTTCCACTCTGGAAATGATTGCCTTGAGACGGTCCCCCTGCCTGTATTTTTCACCAGGGTTTTGGTCTTTCTTTAACATGATCCCTTCAACTTTTCCGAGATCAATGCTCATGATATCTTTTTTCCAACGTTGGAAGTAACCGTGAGTCAGTTCCCCTTCTTTGGATTTATATTCTTGGAATAAAAGTTCTTTTTCCATATCACGAAGCCTTTGGAAAACCATTTGCTTTGCTTGGCTGGATAGAACCCGAGAGAGGTCTTGCGGTTTTTCAAATATGCGAACCCGACTCCCAATTTCAGCATGAGGGTCAATCTTTTTTGCTTCTTCTAGAGGAATCTCAAGAGGGTTTTCTGATTTTTCAGCAACTACGTCTTTTGCAACAGACACTACAATTTCGTTTTTGTTTTCCTGGCCAAATTCTACCTGGCACCGGTCATCGTTTTCAGCTTCCAGACCAACTTTCTTACGATAGGCGGTGAGGAGCGAATCTCGGATTACACCGAGGACGAGCTCTCTGTCCAGGGATTTGTCCTGACAGAATTGTTGGATGGCTTCGAATAGCCCAATTTCTTTCGTTGCTTGTTTTGTAGCCATATTAAACTTCTAAATACAAATTTCCCTTACGAATTTTTTCGATAGGGAGTGAGATAAGTTTTGGATTCCTCTTTTGTTTGGCTTTACGATCATATAAAGTCAAGCTGACAGAGTTCCCTTCTCTCGGTCCCAAACGAAATATCCGTTTGTCCCAATTTCCGTCTTCCGATTGAACTTCTAGTTTTGCTAAGAGCCCCTGGAAGCGATCCAAATCCTCGGGCAGTCGTAAGATACGCTCAGCGCCCGCCGAAGATACTTGAAGAGTGAAATCAAATTCCTCTTCGGATAGATCCATCTCCTCTTTGAGTCTCTTAGATACCAACTCACAATCTTCCAAACTGGCGGATCCAGTTTTACTTGTAAGGTGATCAAGCGTTATCTCAATGAGGGCGTGGTTTTTCCGATTCTGTATCTGGAGCGAAAAAAGCGCTAGAGGTGGTTCGAGAACTCGATCTAAAAGTTCTCTGATGTTTTCCTCGGTATATGCCAAACCATTTCCAAAAGATTCTCGACGAATCCTTAATAAGAGACCCAAGACATGCCAAAAATCGGCCTGTCACTTGCCAACTTAGGAAAAGGGAGTTGTCCTGTAAATAAAAAATTATGGAATGGAAGTTGCGCCATGCGAAGAAAAGCCTTCTTACTACCAATCCTGTTCCTCAGTTTAACATGCCTACGATTCCGTGTCGAGAACTTAAAGGAAGAAATTCTATTCCGAATCCCACTTGGCAATACACCCGAGGCCTTTGAGGGAGTTGTGGTAAACCAAGTCCTGACTAATGTTCCACTCTTCATACCATCTTCCTCCAACATTACTGCTGTCGCAGACTCGAGACAGTCTCTAGTCAAACTGTTTGACCGAAACGGAAGATTGGATGCAACCCTAGGAAGCCCGGATTACAAACCGCAGGGTGGAATCCCACACTACCCGTTCCGCTTCGGAGGGATTGGGCTTGTTGCGATGAATGAGGACGGAGATTTGATTGTACAGAATCGAATCTCGAGCAAGGGAATGGAACTACCCCCAGGTGCCGAGACATTGTACAAATCCTACAGTGGAGCTTTTTCTACCCAAGGAGCCACAATCCTTCCTTCATTTTTAGTTCAGATCAGCCAAAAAGGTGTGGTTCGATTTATGTTGGGAGCTTCTGGGAAAAATACGGAGCCATTCCGTTACATTGAATACATCGCACCAGGAGATGGGGACAAACTCTTTGTCTACCACCGAACGGCTGAAGAAATGAGGTTGACCTTCTATGAAGATGGAGAGTTGAAAGGGAACCTGAAAGAATCCACACTGGACGTATTCTCTAGCCCAGAGGCAAAAGAGTTTGATATAACACTAGATAAGCTCCTTCCTCATCCAGATGGCGATTATGTTTTAGGATCGTTTAGCTACTTCTCTAAAAAAGACAAACGGTTTAAGTTCAGAAGGATTTACCGATACCAATTTGATTCGAAAACATCCGAATTCATCAAAGAAATCCAAGACCCTTCAGAGATTCTATTTTCCATTCGGAACAACCAAGATTTTTATATTTGGGAAACAGAAGACGGTGGAAACTCCATTCGTCTGCAAGTACATGATAAAACAGGCAACCATACAAATAACAAACGACTCCCCTTCTCTCCTCCAAGAGGCCAATGGAGAGAAACCTATACAGATCTTTTTGACACTATCTTTTCTGTTCGTATCCGCCAAGGTGCGTTGGAAATCTACCGTTGGATCTGATGCGGGTCCATCCGATTTTTACAAACGCGGAAGCCAAAGCTATAGATAGGCTTTCTACGGAGGACCTAGGTATTCCGGAGATAAGTCTTATGGGTTCTGCCGCCTTAGCCGTGTTCCATGCCAACGAAGATTTATGGGAAACTGCCGAAACAATACTTATCCTTGTTGGCACAGGAGGAAATGGAGGCGATGGATATGCCCTCGCACAAATTCTCTTCCAAGAAGGACATTCTGTTCAAGTCTTTCAAACTGCACCTAACAAAAATCAAGCTGGAATATTTTACGAATCTCTTTGCAGAAAAGTTGGTATTCAGATAGGAAGTATCGGTGAACTTTCTGCCTATCTAAACACAAAAACAAAGGATTCCATTTTACTAGTGGATGCCTTACTTGGAATTGGATTCACCCCTCCCTTGGATGCACATCTAACATCTATTATAGAGTTATGTAACCAGAAAAAGGAAATCTTTTATACAATCTCTCTGGATACTCCCAGCGGTTTTATTTCCGGAATTGATTCCATTTCTGTCCAAGCAGACTCCATCGAAGAATTAGGAACACGAAAATGGGAGAATATTGGTTACCAAAATCCCGACTCGGAAGAACCCACTCCTCGTTATTATGAAAGTATAGGATTTCCCGTCAGATCGCATATATCAAAGATAAACTTCCAACAAAAGTTTATTTGGGAACCCGACCAAAAACTTGCCAGAGATAAACTAAAACGCAAGTTAAATGCTCATAAGTACAAATCAGGATCAGCGATGTTTTACGGTGGAAAAGAAGGGATGGAAGGGGCAATTCTACTCTCAGAAAAAACCTTTTCAGTTCTTGGTGGAGGAATCACAAAAATTGGATCCCCCTCTTTGGCTATCCAAAAACTCACCTTAGCCAAGGACCTTTCTCGCATGGCCCAAAGCGTAAGTTTTTCTGAGTTTATCCAGGATTCTTTTTTGGAAAAGGTTTCTGTCCTTGTATGTGGTCCAGGCCTAACGGAAAATCCAGTAGACTTTTCGAGTAACTTGGATTTAGGAAACAAGACTTTAATTTTGGATGCGGGAGCCATTCCAAAATCCAAAGAGAAAGTTCCAAATTCTCGTGAAATACTTTTAACCCCCCATATGGGAGAATTTTCTAAGCTTACAAATAAATCTTACATTCGAATCCAAGATGTAGTTGATGATATTCGCAAATTATGTTCTGAATGGCAGGTAAATATATTAGTAAAGTCACATATAAGCTTATATTGTACAAAATCGGAAGAGTGTTTTGTATTTGAATCTCCAAACCCTAAACTAGCAACTATGGGGACAGGTGATCTTCTGACGGGCGTTATAGCAAGATATCTATCCACCGGTGAAACTCTTACAGAATCTGTTTACCTAGCATTAAGCTTACTTGACGGAGTAAGGCAGATGGAAATTACAAATCCAACAGCTGGAAATATATTAGAATTTCTCAAGGGAGTTGTTTGATGGGAAAAGGCTACCACTCCCGATCTCCTGAGGAATTCCGAGAATATTTGAGAAACATTGGAAAATCTGCAAAAAAAAGCAGATACAGACAATTTGTCCTTATCTTTGATTTGGTTTTAATTATTTTGATTTTTTATATTGGGTTTAGAGCTTTAAACCCGGGAACTTTTGGAGATCGAACTCAATCCGAAAAACAAATTGTAGACGGTCATTCCACCTACCTCAGTCTTTCCCGGGAAGAAGACAACTTGTACCAAGGGTATTTTCTGTTTATTGATAACAATACAACAAAACCAATCTCAGTGCCATTTACCGAATGGAAAGCTGAGTTCCGTATCAAAACAAGATCTGGTATACTATGTTACAACGAACCCATCGTTTGGGAAAAAAGGCAAATCCCAAGCGAAGCCAAAGGATTTTTGTACCATTCTGTTTCCAAAAAAAAATTAAAGGAATTATTACCTGATTGTAGAAAGGAAATCTTTGATGAAGATTACTCCTTCTTTCGTTCCCGGTTTCGTGCCTTAGACTTGGGATTTTTTTCCCAGGTGGTTTTGGAATCGTCTGACAAAATTTATACGTTTGAAATCAAACAAAAACCGTATCGTTAGAATTCAATCTCCAATCTACTAACGATTGTTTCTAAAACTTTTTTCCTCGCATAGTACTTGTCATTTGCGGATACAAGAACCCAAGGAGCCTTTGGTGAATCCGTTTTTTGAAACATTTGGTTTGCCGCATCCACATAGAGATTCCATTTCTCTCGGTTGCGCCAATCTTCTTCTGTCAGTTTCCATCGTTTGAGTGGATCGTATTTGCGAGTTTCAAAACGTTTGAGTTGTTCATCCTCAGAAATATGGAGCCAAAATTTAATAAGGATGGCTCCGAAACTGACAAGTTGTTCTTCAAATAAAAAAATTTCTTCATAGGCTCTTGCCCATTCTTCTTCCTTTGCAAATCCTTCGACCCTTTCCACAAGAACTCGGCCATACCAGGACCTATCGAAGATTCCAATATGACCCTTTACGGGAATTCGATTCCAAAACCTCCAAAGGTAATGGTGCCTTTTCTCTTCTTCGTTAGGTGCTGAAATATTATGAACTTCAAACAAACGAGGATCAATCTCCTGGGTGAGCCTTCGGATTGCTCCTCCCTTTCCCGCAGCATCCCAACCTTCAAAGACTAAAATTATGGGTCGGCTACCACCCTTTGCCTGAAAGGTCAAAGTCCGTAACCTAGATTTCAATTCCTTCATTTTTTCCTTGTATACAGTTAGTTCTAATGTTAGGTTTAGATCTACCTTGCGAAGGTCTAGATTATGAATGTTGTCAGGAATCAAAAGTTTCATGGAATCAACTCCTCAGAATTCATCTTAGAAAGATGTTCTTTTGAATCAAAACCAAGTATGGTTTCCAATTTTTGAATGATAGACTCAA
>JALOTI010000151.1 GCA_025457985.1 Leptospira sp. | reverse complement strand
TATTATTGACATTTAATGTTGGAATGTGATGTTTCTGCTTTATGGGTTATGTTGAATTTTAAACCAGGTAGACTTGTAAATGGTAGCTATCATATGAGAAGTTGTTTCTGTCTGTGGTATCATAGAGTGGTAAGCAGATCGGGTGAATTTTTTCTCTCGTTACTGGCAGAATTGATCGCATGGTCACTATTTCTGTTAAATCACTGAACTTGATCTCGATGAAATTTTACTGATCTGCTGGTAATTTTTTAAGGTTACGTACATTTTCAAACTGAGTTGTATGCAAGGTGTAGTTACGCGGCTGTTGGTAACTTCGGTGGCACAAATCTCCTGATTAATTTGTTGGCTGCAACTGTATTGTGCAGTGGTTTAAAGGTGACTTTGTAGTTAGTTGATAGTATAGTTTGCCTGTGCTGTGTGTCTTTGTTTGACAAACACTAGTACCTGTTGAAGATTGGGCAGCTATTTTTCAATGTTCCACCGCCAAGAACTACCCAAGGACTGTTTGGTTAGTGCTCGTTATGGAATTGCCCAACACCATGTCGCTGTGGAAAAATGCCTTTATATTATCTTCAGTTAATTAATTCACCCAGTTGCCAGAGGACACAATAATTGTCGAACAGGATTGAGCTGAAATTTCTCAGTGTAATTCTAATTGAATTGACTTTAAAACACTCATGAGTAGTTTAAAGCCAGGATGAAAAAACTCAGGTATCTTCAGCCGAATTTAAACGATGTAATAAAACGAAAGATGTTGTTTATTGGAGGTCCCAGGCAAGTAGGCAAGACAACTCTTGCTTTGCAATACCTTGAACCACCTTCAGTTAAAAATCCCGGATATTTGAATTGGGATCGTAATACTGATAAGATTCTGATTCTAAAAGACCAACTTCCACTAGAGCTAAGTGAAACAATCGTTTTGGATGAAATCCATAAGTATAGCAAGTGGAGAAATCTCATTAAGGGGTTATACGACAAACATTTTGAGGAAAATCGGTTTATAGTAACAGGCTCAGCAAGACTTGATACCTTCAGGAAGGGTGGCGATTCTCTCCTTGGAAGATATCGTTACTTTCGGTTGCATCCGTTTTCCGTTTCGGAAATGGGTAAAAATCCAAACCAATCTGATTTAGAACTTCTAATGAAGTTTGGAGGATTTCCTGAACCATTGTTTGCTCAAAAGGAAAATGAACATCGTATCTGGCAGAATGATAGGATGGTAAAAGTTGCATCCGATGACATTCGAGATTTAGAAAATATCAAGGATATCTCCTCTCTTTTGTTACTGGCAGAGATTTTGCCATCAAAAGTTGGATCACCGCTTTCATTAAAAAGTTTAGGGGAGGATTTGTCTATTTCACAACCGACAGCGGAAAGATGGGTTGAAGCCCTCTCTTCGTTATATTATTGTTATACCATCCTCCCATATGGAGCTCCAAAAATAAGAGCAGTAAAAAAACTAAAAAAACTCTATATGTGGGACTGGTCCCAAGTAGATGAAAAAGGATTTCGCTTCGAAAATCTTGTAGCAAGTCATTTGTTAAAGTATTGCCACTTCATTACGGACACCGAAGGCTTTCCTATGGAAGTCAGATACTTGCGTGACACTGATGGAAGAGAAATTGATTTTGTTGTTCTAAAAAATAAAGTTCCCATCTTTGCAGTCGAATGCAAAACAGGAGACCGAACTTTGAGTCGTCATATCGAATATTTTAAGGCAAGAACTAAAATACCTGAGTTTTACCAAGTTCATTTGGGAAAGAATGATTTTGGTTCCAATTCCAGCGGTCGAGTCCTTCCCTTTGTAAAATTTTGCAAAGAGCTTGGGCTGGTTTGAAACGGGTTGAGGTTGTAATTCTATAAAAAATATGTAAAGGACATATGATTACTCGCAAATCGGATAATATGTATTATACGACATAATCTATATTATCGGAAGTGACTCTTTGCATCACGTAAGAATCTACTCGATGAACTGATAGTTTATTCCAAAATTGTTGTAATGCATTATAAGAAAAAATTAACGGGTCATTACGGAGAAGCGCTGCTCTCTCACCATCCCAATCGTTCCGATCTTTCTTTTAACAATTTAATGTATTTGTCTCGACTGGATTTCAAAAATGGATACTGAGCGAGAATATATGCTAGATCAGGAAGTTTTTTTCGCATCTGTGAAAGAGTTCTATCAATCACTATCTCTGTAAGTTGAATCGATTTTCCGAAGGCTTTTATATCTTCCAATTTGATTTTATTTTTTTTCCCATTCAAAGTGAGAGCAAATTCTTCCTTGTCTTCAGGAAAAAACAACTTTACGGATAAGAAATCATAAGCTGGTGCCAATTTAACTCTTCCCTCCAAATCAGTTAGAATGGAAAAATTTTTTAGATGCATATCAGAATTTCAAACAAGAAAAGAAAAAACTACCATTTCGAAAAATCGAACTAAATCGATACCAGGTGAGTTCGTATATAATTTGATCCACCGACCAATTGATTCATATGAACCTTTGTATTTATCTTCTGTTAACCTTTCTGTTAGTTGACAGAAATCTTCTTGGGCAAGTTTCGTAGTTTTCTCTCGATCAAATCGTTTCGTAATGTAAGCAAGTTCTCCTGATTTTAGTTTTAGAAGAGAAGAAATAGCAACTGGAAATGAAAACTCTTTTGCCATTAACATAGTGAGATGTTCATTCTCTGGTAGATTTTGATATTCTTCAGAGGGAGGTTTTAATATATAATCACCATTTACCCCAACAATAGTGAGTCGAGTTGCATTTTTAATAGAATGATCTATATCAATTGAAATTTTAGTCTGAACTCCTGTCACAGTTATTCGCGATTCAATATTTTGTTTTGCTAACTGACGAATGGAGCGAAGGTCGATATTGACCTCAGGAATGGAGTTCCTTCCAAATATTTGTTTTGCACAATGTGAGTGATAATCAGACTCACTTTTTTTGGCACAAAGAAGACAATACGTCATTCTATTTCGCCTACCACACCTACAGCTCCGATGCAATCTTCACAGGCTGTTAACAATATTCCGAAACGATCTTTTCGGTTGATCTTCCAAAAGTTATGAGTTAAATTCAGAAGCCAACCTTCCGGTATCAATCCGTCAAAAAAGGGAAAAAGTGTCTTGGACTGGAATTCTTTCTTTTGTTTGGGTAAGGTAAAACTAATTGCAGGATAATTTTTATTTTCCAAATAACTTTCATTATATTGAAAGATATAACCGTTCTCACTTTCAAAAATTATCCCTGCAAGTACATCTCTATAGTAAACTTTGCCTTTACGACTCATCTGAATAACCATTTAGCCTAGACATTGGAATCAACTTAGCGCCAAATGCCTCTAATACCTGGTTAACTTTGTCCATTCTTAAGGACTGTTTACCTTGTTCCAGGTCTCGAATGAATCTTAAGCCAACACCTGTCATGCGAGCTAAATCTTCTTGTGTTAATGTATTTTTTTTTCGCTCTTTTTTGACAAATGCCGAGAGGTTGTCCAAATCCATATATATATACCTTTTCGGGTATAACTTATCCCTTGTAAACATAAATATACCCGATCGGGACGGTTTTAATCCGAAAAGATCCAATTATACCTTTTCGGGTATAATTGGATCTACTACTTTCCCTCAAAACCCAATGGCTTTCAATTTGGTATTCGATTTAAACGATACCTCCGAGATCAAACCTTGAATGACATCTTCAGCTTGTAAGGTGGCGGGATCTCGATACCGAAACTGATTCCACACAGCTCGGATATCTCCTGGAGTTAAATCCGGAATCTCTTTGATGTTCTCCTGGTCAAGAAAGTTCAGTTTTTCAGAGAGAAAGGGAAAGTACTTGATTACAAGTGAAACTTTATCCTCTCTCCTCAAAGATTTAAATTCTCCTTTCCAAGCAAATCTTCGCATAGCAGCCAGATCAAAATCTTTCATAAAATTTGTGGAGGCAATAAAGATTCCTTGGAAGGTTTCCATCCAAGTCAAAAATTCATTTGTTTGGGCAATCTCCCAAGCTCGTTGTGCGGTTTCACGGGAACGGAAAAAACTATCAGCTTCATCTAAAAAGAAAATTGCTTTCTTTCGTTCCGCTTCGGCAAAAGCATCCGCAATATTTTTTTCACATTCTCCTATAAAAGGAGATTGTAAATCACTGTATCTTTTTTGATACAATTCAATATCCAACTTTTTGGAAAGATACTTTGCAAACTCGGTTTTCCCAGTACCTGGGCTTCCATAAAACAACAAACACAACGAACCATTTACGCTATTGGGATCCCTTTTTAATGATACCGAATACTCTTCGACTAACCTTTCTAATTCGGTTAAATCTTTATCGACATTCAGAATGGTAGGATCATATGCAGTATTGAACTGTTTTGGTTTGTTTACTTTTGAACCAATCAATTGGACATGTCGTTTTAATATATCCTTTAAGTTTGTATGGAACTTGTCATAGGTGTCCTTTTGAACATTTTTTTTCCGATGGATATTTGGTAGGATTTTTTTGACCGCTTGGATTGCTATTGTAATCCCCCCAACTCCGATCGAATATCTTTCTGCGTATTCATTGATTCTCGTATCATCAAAGAGATGAGATACCTTCTCGGAAAATGCGATTGATTTCCAATAATAGGCTCTTTGTTTTTCCTCCGCTGGCGAAAACTCGATATTATAATCAAATCTCCTTTTAACTGACTCATGAATAGAATGGGATTCATTCGTGATAAAAATAACCTTACCCTGGACATTATCTAAAAAATCATTCATCCAAATCTTTTTCTCAGGGATCTGATTCCATCTCATCCTAAAAAATGAAAAACCGCCTCCTCCCTCATTTAATAGATCATCTGATTCGTCAACTAACAGTATAGATTCTTTATCTGAAATCAAGGAATCTCCAACAACAAGGGCTGCTCGACGAGCTCTTTTATCTTCTGCATTGGGAGAATCAATTTTATACAATGTTTTGCCAAGTGTGTTTACCAAACTTCTGACAAATTCGGTTTTTCCTGAACCGGGCGATCCGTGGAAGAGAATTTTAGTAGGTTTGTCTCCAGAAAGAAGTTTTAAGACTGTATTCTTTTCCTCTTCAGGCATAAAGAAACTATCAAGTGTTTTACTAGGGGAAGTATCTTTTTTGACCTGAGTCATTCCAAAAGTTTTTGCTTGTTCATCAATTAAAAATGCCTTAAAAGAATTACTTAATTCTATTTCCTCTGGGAAAAATCTTCTACTGGAATTTGATTCTATGATATCAAATTGAACAAATTTAGATTCATCCGATTGCATATAATAAAAATCACTCTTCAGTAGATTTGTTTTTTGTAATAGCCCGTGGATGATATCCTCCGATTCGAGGTTTGAGTCCAACCATTCTTTCAATACACGATTCATCGATAGAATTGCTGTAAAATAGATTGAATCCACGTATTTGAGATCGATACTTAATACTTCAAAAGTGTTTGTTATCTTTTTATATAGGTATGTTTTTTCTTTTTTAAATCCTTCAAACTCTTCCTGAATCATCTTTCGCATAAATTCTAGAATTATAGTTTCCGAATTTTTTT
>JALOTI010000150.1 GCA_025457985.1 Leptospira sp. | reverse complement strand
TCCGATTACCAATCCTATTGAGCCATTCGGATCTTGGTCTTTTAGGTATTGCAAACTTTCAAAGGTAAAACTTGGTTCTTTCTTATATAGCTCAAATTCCCAAATAAAAGCTCCATTTTGTATTTCTTCCTCAAATTCCAACTTACAGAGTTTCAAAACTTGCTCTGGCAAAAAATCTTTCTCATTTTTTAAAGGAGAACGGAAGTTGGGTGTGATAAATATTCTGTCCCTTGGAAAAATTGTAAGTAGGTGACGAACTATATTTTTATGACCTCTATGCGGCGGATTGAAACTCCCTCCAAAAAAAAGTATCATTTTACTCCCGGATTTGTCCGTTTCCAGTAACGTAAGTTGATGTTGTTGTTAGGTGAATTAATCCCATTGGTCCACGAACATGGAGTTTACCTGTTGAGATACCAACTTCTGCTCCAAGTCCATACTCCCCTCCATCGTGGAATCTAGTGGAACAGTTTACAAAAATCGCAGCACTATCGATTTCTCTTTGGAATCTCTGAATTTCCGTTATATCTTCTGAAAGTATACATTCAGTGTGCCCAGAGCTATAGGTCTGGATAAATTCTTTGGCTTCCAAAAATCCAGTAACGATTTTGACACTCAATCGATTATCCAAAAATTCTGTCGCATAGTCTTCGTTAGAGGCAGGTTTTATACCTGGAATCAATTCTAATGACTTTTTATCTCCTAAAAGTTCAACTCCGGCATTCTTGAGATCCGCTAACAACTCTTTCAAGAGCGGATAGTTTTCGTCAATTAAGAGGTTTTCTAGAGCATTACAAACCCCTGGTCGGGATAGTTTACTATTTTTTAGAATTGGTAAAACGATTTTAGGATTGGCGGACTTACCTACAAAAAGATTGGTTACGCCTTTATCATGTTTGATAACAGGGATTTTGCTATTTTCTGAAACAAAACGAATGAGAGCCTCACCACCTCTAGGAACCACGATATCAATCCATTGGTCGAGTTGGAAAAAAGGTAACATCGCTTCTCTCTCTGTACGTTCGACAAAACCAACCACATCTGAAGTGATACCTGCGAGGTTTGAGTCGGTAATTGCTTGGTGAAAGATTTTTGTCAGACAAGAATTGGAATGAAATGCTTCACTTCCGCCTCGCAAAATACAACCATTTCCTGATTTAAAAGATAATGCCGCTATATCTACACAGACATTGGGTCTAGATTCAAAAATGGTCATCACAACACCGATAGGCACTCGTTTGGTGAGAAGTTCCATTCCATTAGGAAGAATCATTCCACGAACAACTTCTCCGACTGGATCTGGAAGTTTACGAATTTCAGCGACACTATTAGCTAAAGAGCGAATTCGTTTTGCATCGAGTAAAAGTCGATCCATTAGAGAAGGGGACAGGTTCTTTTTTTTCCCTTCATTTAGATCTTTTTCATTCGCAAGTAGTATCTCTTTTTCCCCAGAAAGAAGGAGCTCTTCTACTCGCTCCAGCACTTTATTTTTATCTTTTGTGGAAATGGATTTGAGAGCCAAACTGGCTGACTTTACTGATTGCGAAATGGACTTAGCATACTCTTCATGGTTCATATTGTACTATTCCTTGGATTCGAAAAAATGAGTTTGGATTTGTTTTGTAGATGGATTCACCTTCTTAGTATCGTTTGCTACTAAAGTTCCAATTGTATCATTTTCAAAGAATTTACGAATGATATGTTTGACCTCACCATTTACGATTCCTGTTTTGATACCAAATTCTAAAAGAAGTTTTGCGGATTTTATCTTGGTAAACATTCCGCCTGTTCCGGGACCAGATGGACCTGTTGCCTTTTCTTCCGTTATTCTTTCCACGGATGAAAAAAAATCGATCTTATTTCCTTCATCTAAAAAGCCATCAACTCCCGTTAGTATTAAGAGTACGTCTGCCCCAACGATAGAAGAAACAATAGCACTGAGAATATCGTTATCTCCCAAATTGATTTCTTCAGTAGATACAGAATCATTTTCATTTACGATGGGTAAAATTCCCCAATCCAAAAGTTGGCGGAAGGTATTTTTGAGGTTTTCTAAACTTTCTTCCTGGTTAAGATCAATCCTACCAAAGAGGATTTGAGCAATATCTATGTTCACACGGCTGAAAAAACTTTCATACAAGTTTAGGAGTTTGTTTTGTCCCATGGCAGCTAGCGCTTGTTTTTCGGACAGAGTTCGTTTTGAATGGTCCTTCGTTGAAATAGACCTGGACTCTAATAGTTTTTTTCCTTGAGCTATGGCACCACTCGAGACAAGAATAACTTCTTTCCCTTGGTCTCTTAACCAACGGATATCCCCAACTAAATTGTATAAAAAATCATTTGTTTTAGGTTCTTCTCCACTTACTCGAGCAGAACCGATTTTTATTACTATAAGTTTTGAAGCCTTGATCTCTTCTAAAAATTCTTTACGTGTTTTCATACGTATGTCTCGCCTTATCCCAAAAGAAAACTTTATCTATTCTTTCCATAAGGTAATCTAAATTGGTTTCAGTATCACAGGAGATAAAAATTATTTCGCCTAGGTGCGAATACTTATTTTGAATTTCTTTTGTAAATTCAGGATCGTTGTCCCAAATATCTACTTTATTGATAACTAAGAGGAATTTTTTTTCTAAGAGTTTGGGGTTGTAATCTTTTAGCTCACTGCGTAACATCTCCAATTCTTCTTCCAGAAGAAGATTCCCTCCATCAAACAAAAAGAGAATCCCTTGGACACGTTCAATATGTTTTAAAAAACTGAGGCCTAAGCCAACTCCTTTTGATGCACCTTCGATGATCCCAGGGATATCTGCTACGGTATAACGAAACAAATCATCAAAACGATGCACCACACCAAGATTAGGCGAAAGGGTAGTGAAGGCATATCCGGCAATTTTGGGATGTGCGTGTGTGATTTTGGCGAGTAGGGTAGATTTACCAGCATTTGGGAGACCAACAATTCCGATGTCCGCAAGAAGTTTGAGCTGTAAAATTAATGAAAAAGATTCTCCCTCTTCACCAGGTTGTGCGTAACGCGGTGTTTGGTGGACGCTAGTCTTAAAAAACGTATTTCCCTTTCCACCGCGACCACCTTTTGCTAAAACAAAACTCTCTCCATCTTCTGTAAAATCATGAATCAATTCACGAGTGACAGCATCAAAGATCTGCGTACCCACAGGAACCTTTAATACCAAATCCTCACCATTCTTTCCATTCCGATTTTGGCCAAGTCCTGGATCTCCGTCCGCCGCGCTATAGGTTCTGTCGGGGAGATAGTTCTCCAGAGTCATCATGCGTCCCTCAGCTACAAAAATGACGTCACCGCCTTTTCCACCGTCTCCACCGTCGGGACCGCCGAATTCCACAAATTTTTCTTTATGGAAGTGTACAGAACCAGCCCCGCCGTGACCCGCTTTTGCATTGATTGGTACTTCATCTATAAAACTTGGCATTTTCTTTTCTCAAAAAAAAACCCGTTCTCGGTCTTCGCCTAAAACGGGTCCTTGCCTTCTACCAATTTAGGTAGAAGTTAAGCTTTTGGGTAAACGGATATCTGTTGTCTTTCTTTTGTGACGTGCTCAAAAGTAACAATTCCATCTACAAGAGCGAAGATCGTATGATCGCGTCCGATTCCTACGTTCTTACCTGGTTTGAATTGGGTTCCTCTTTGTCTTACGATGATATTGCCTGCAGTTGCAAGTTGCCCACCATAAACTTTAACACCCAAACGCTTCGATACTGAATCACGACCGTTCTTTGTGGATCCCCCACCTTTTTTTGTAGCCATACCCTTTTACCCCTTTATGATTTCTGTCTTGAGAGAAATTGCAGTTGGATATTGTGTTTTTAAGTTGGTCATTCCAAGTTCAACCATCTGAAGCAGTTCTTGGAACCGATCTTCTTCACCAGTTCGGATAAGAAACCGTAACACACCATCTTGTTTTACCTCCATTTGAAGAACCTTCTTTGTAGCTAGGAAAGTATGAACACTTTGAACGAGTGTTGAAACTCCTGCGCACAGTAGATTTTCACCCTTTGAGCCTAAAGAACTGGGTGAATGGCCTTCGATTTGGATTCCTGCGAAATTCCCTCCTATATGTTTAATAAAAATACAATGGATCAATTAACCGTTGATGGAAACGACTTGAAGTTTTTGAAGCTGTTGTCTATGACCCCAAGCTTTTTTGTAGTTCTTTCTCTTTTTGTACTTAAAGCCGTGGATTTTATCTCCCTTACAATCTTCCAAAACCTTCAAAGTCACTTTAGCTCCCGAAAGTGCTGGTGAACCAATGTTTACTTTGTTGTTGTCGGAAAGGAGAAGGACTTTCGCCTCTACGGTACTACCAACGGCACTACCAGTTTTATCAGCTACGAATACTTGCTCAGGAGAAACCTTAAATTGTTTTGCTCCAAGTTCTATAATGGCGAACATATTTCTATCCTAATCTCTTCTATCGGTGGTTCTTACCAGGTTTCTCTAGGCATCCTTCTTGTCAAATCCAAATCCCATTCGACAGCCTGAAGCCTTTTGAATTTCTGGTAAAAGTAATGGAAATCAGAAATATTGCAATTATAGCACACGTCGACCACGGCAAAACAACTCTTACCGATTGTATCCTCCGCCATACGGGCGCAGTCACTGCCAAGGAAGACAGAGAACGAATCATGGACTCCAACCAATTGGAGCAAGAAAAAGGAATCACCATCCTTGCAAAAAATACTTCGGTAAAATACAAGGGCACAAAAATCAATATCGTTGATACCCCAGGTCACGCTGACTTTGGTGGGGAAGTAGAACGTGTTTTGTCCATGACAGATTGCACCTTGCTTCTTGTCGACGCGTTTGATGGACCAATGCCTCAAACTCGTTTTGTTCTTGGTAAGAGCCTCCAACTCGGACACAAACCCATTGTTGTTGTAAATAAGGTAGATAGAGAAGGCGCAAGACCGGCGTTTGCTGTGGATAAGGTGTTTGATCTTTTCAGTGATCTCGGTGCAACCGAAGAACAGCTCGACTTTCCTATCATTTATGCATCCGCAAAACAAGGATGGGCAGTGAATGAACTAAAGGAAAGCCCTGGTTCCAATATCGAACCTTTGTTAGATATGGTTCTAAAGCATGTTCCCGCGGTAAAACAGGACAATAGTTCAGCACTCCAGTTCCAAGTTACGGCTTTGGACTATAATGAATATGTAGGCAGGATTGCTATCGGAAAAATGTATGCGGGTAGTATCCGAAAGGGTGGAGATGTTACTCTCGCAAAAACAAACGGCTCAACAGCAAATTATAAAATTACAAAACTCTATGGTTATGAAGGACTCACAAGATACGAAGTAGATGAAGTCGGATCTGGTGATATCGCAGCCCTTGCTGGTATTCCGGATGTGTTTATCGGCGATACTGTTTGTGATTTAGGAAATCCTCTGCCACTCCCTGCGATCCAAGTAGAAGAGCCAACAGTGTCTATGTTCTTCATGGTGAACAATTCTCCTTTTGCCGGTAAAGAAGGAAAGTTCGTGACTACAAGAAATTTGAGAGAGCGACTGGATCGGGAATTGGAAACCAATGTAGCCCTTCGATTGG
>JALOTI010000149.1 GCA_025457985.1 Leptospira sp. | reverse complement strand
TATTACAAAAGAGATACGCGATCCAGAGATCACTAAGAAGATCAAATACATCGCTCCAAAACGAGCTTTCCGCGAATTCATCAACCAAAAGATCAGAGATTTTGCCAAAACCCATAGACTGGTTATGGATGGCAGAGATATAGGAACTGAGGTTTTTCCCAAATCCAAGTATAAGTTCTTTTTAACAGCTTCGGTGGATGTTCGGGCGAAACGCCGTTATGAAGAATTGATTGAAAAGGGCTTTAAAGCGGATTTAGACCATATCCGGGAGGAGATCCTTGCCAGAGATGAAAGTGACACCACGCGAATCGTAGCCCCTCTCAAACAAGCTTCTGACGCAATCCGTATTGACACCAGCACCCTCGATAGGGAAACTGTCCTAAATACTATCCTGTCCAAAGTTTCACCTTCTGGGCAAATCTAAGTTTTGTATCCTGGTAACCATTGAATTCAACCAACCCATCCTCCCCCAAAAATGAGACCACTTCTTTCGGAGAACTTCTAGAAAAGTGGGAATCGCAATCGCAGTCACAAGAACAAGAGAACACCGCAGGCAAAGGAGTCCTAATTGAAGGAACCGTTGTCGATGTAATTGGCGATACAGTTTTTCTCGATATCGGTGAAAAACTAGAAGCTCGTGTTCCTCGTGAGGACTTTTCTGAAAACCCAAAACGTGGAGAGAAAGTTAGTGCGATCATTAAGAGAAGGGTAGATGGTTACTGTGTCCTTTCCAAAAAGGAAGCTGACCAAAGGGTAGGCTGGGAAACCATCAAAGATGCAAATGCAAATAACTATCCACTTTCTGGAAAACTCGCTGGAGAAGTAAAAAATAAAGGTTACTTAGTTGAGAGTGAAGGAATCCAATTATTCCTTCCTGCATCTCATGTAGGTGTTCGTTTTAAAGAAGCTACGGACGGTGGAAAGGAATTCCAATTCAAAATCATTGAATTGAACGAAAAGACAAGAACTGGTGTTGTATCTAGGAAAAATCTTTTAGATGAAATCAATGGAGAAAAATGGGAAGAGTTACTTGGCAAAGTTAAGGTTGGCGATAAAGTCACTGGTAAAGTTGTTAAGATAGCTAATTTTGGTGTTTTTCTTTCCGTTCACGAAGTTGTCGGACTACTTAGACAAAATGATATATCATACAAAAAATTCGCTCCATTCAAACAATATTTCCAAATAGGTGCGGAAGTGGAGACAGTCGTTCTCGAAATCGACAAAGAAAACAACAAACTCTCACTAGGCATCAAACAGCTGTATGAAGATCCATGGGGTTGGGCAAAAAAAGAGCTCGAAAAAGGTATGGTAGTGCGAGGGATAGTGACTTCCCTTACCAACTTTGGTGCGTTTGTTGAATTAAAAGAAGGTTTAGAAGGACTTATCCATACAACAGAACTTTCTTGGGCAAAAAAACCACCACATCCGAAAGATGTTTTGAAAAAAGGACAAGAAGTTGATTCGGAAATTTTGGACATTGATTTTGAAGCTCGCAGACTTTCTCTCGGTCTCAAACAATTGTTGCCAAATCCTTGGGATTCACTTTCTGCAAACGTGAGAGCTGGGAATGTTTTAGAAGGTAAAATTACTGGAATAACTAAATACGGTGCCTTCGTTGAAGTGGAAGCAGGGATCGAAGGTCTCATCCATATATCTGATATTACATGGGATGAAAAAGAAAAGAACCCTTTAAATCTTTTGAAAAAAGGACAATCGGTTCAATATAAAATTTTAGATGTAAACTTGGATGCGCAAAGAATTTCCTGCGGACTAAAACAGCTTTCGGAACACCCTTATGAAGCCCTTCGTAAAAAATACCCACCAGGTACGTTAGTTGAAGGAAAAGTAAAATCCATCGTTAGCTTCGGAGTATTTGTTGAAGTGGAACCAGGTTACGAAGGTTTAGTTCATATTTCCGAAATTCCAGATGGTAGAAATATCAAACTGGAAGAGCTCTATAAAGTAGGTGAACAAGTTCGTACTGTTGTTGTTAAAATTGAACCTAACAACAAAAAGATTTCCCTTTCTATCAAGGATTTTGATAAGGCTGTTGAAAGAGAAGAAATGGCAAAATATATGAAGGAAGACAACCAACCTTCACGTGAATCCATTGGATCTTTTATGAATCTAAATCAGAACAAATAGTTTTATGGATAAGTTTCACAAGAAAAACATTATCGATAAAAAAAGAGAAGAAGAGCTCATCCAAAAGGATGAGTTCGCTGATTTTGAAGGTTCAAAAGCAGAATTACTATTTCTAAGATTTACAAGATTTTTAGCAAAAAACCGAAAGACCGTCTTTATTTCGTTAGGCGTTGCTGTTGTGGTTCTGGCATCTTTGATTGGATTCTTTGAGTATAGAGATTACCTCTTCCAAAAAGAAACTGTCACTTTAGAAGATCTAAATATTAAAAACCAAAAATCCAATGCTAATTTGGATTCCAAAATCCAAGGACTTGAATCTTTTTTAAAAGACCAAAGCACAGGTAAGATGGAACTCCGGGTTTGGAAGGATCTTTCTAAACTCTACGCAGAAAAAGGTGAATTTGGCAAAGCGGCCGAGTATCTTGAAAACGCAGGGAAAAAAATAGACACACCTAAAGAAATGAAGGGATTCTATTTTTATATCGCGGGCAATTATCGAGAAAAAGAGAACAATTTACCGAAGTCCTTAGAAAATTATAAAATTGCCTCAACTGTTTTGGAAACCTCACGGGAGTTAAATGGTTTTAAGGCATGGTCTTTTTACCAAACTGGCAGACTTTCCTCACTTACCGGAGATAAAGTTCAAGCAAAACAATTCCTCGAAAAAGCTTTGAAACTAGAAGGTGGAGAAACTCTTGAAGAAGTAAAACTCCTCGCCTCTTACTTGCTACTAAAACTCGGGAAAACGTAATCTATGCTAACGCTTGCTCTTCCCAAAGGCAGGCTAGCGGAAGAAAGTACCGACCTACTTATGAAGAAGGGTTGGCTCTCTTCTATTCCACCAGAAAATTCTAAAGAACTAACTTTTACTTCTAGTGATGGGAAACTTCGTCTTTTATTTGTACGGTCCCAAGATGTTTGCACTTATGTGGAAGAAGCGGCTGCGGATGCGGGCATTGTAGGATGGGACATAATAAAGGAAGGAAAATATGATCTTATTACACCCGTTGATCTTAAATTAGGTGCCTGCCGTTTATCTCTAGCTGGTTTTCCTGATTTTAATCTATTTGCAAAGAGATCAAAAGTAAAGGTGGCTACCAAATATCCTGTCCTCACTCGAGAGTATTTTTTTTCCAAAGGAATCTCTTGTGAGATCATCAAACTTTATGGCTCGATTGAACTAGCACCGATTGTTGGTCTGTCCGATTGTATTGTAGATCTTGTTTCTACAGGTGGCACATTAAAGGCCAATGGACTGAAAGAAATTGAAGCAATTCTACACAGCACAGCAAGACTGGTTTGCAATCGCTCCTCCTACTACAATAACCACTCGGAACTCCGTGCTTTAATTGAGAGCTTGGAAAATTAAATATTGTTTTCCAAGTGCTTACCGAAATCATAGTAAAAATCAGTTAGAATTCCATAGAGGATAGCCATGGCAGTCCCCAAGAGACGTAAATCAAAATCGAAAGTTAGAACAAAAAGAGCCCATCATGCGATTGGCAAACCTAACTTGAATCCTTGTTCCAATTGTGGGTCGTTTATTCTTTCCCACCGTGTTTGCCCTTATTGCGGTTTTTATAAGGGAAAACTAGTTGTCGCACAAAAAGTTAAAAAAACAGCTGAAGAAAACTAAAGACTATGTGGGTCGCCGTGGACGCCATGAGCGGAGATTACGGCCCTGAAGGTATTGTCGAAGGGGCTGTGCTCGCAGTACGTGAGCTTGGCCTTTCTGTATCTCTTGTCGGCGACGAACAAGAATTATTAGATATCCTCCTCAAATTTGACTATGACACGGAAAAAATCCGAGTCATACATTCCTCAGAAATTATTGGTATGAATGATTCTCCTTCCATTGCTGTTCGAGCGATGGAAGATTCCTCTATTGTAAAAGCAGTGCGTTTGGTTGCTGACAAAGAGTGTATTGGTGTATTTTCACCAGGTAACACAGGTGCAACGATGGCGGCAGCTCTTTTGCATTTGGGTCGTTTGCCCGGTGTTCTTCGCCCACCGATTGCTGCACCGATTCCAAGAGAGGAAGGTCCACCTGTACTTTTGTTAGATGCTGGAGCAAATGTAGATTGTAAACCGGAATACCTAGCGCAGTTTGCTGTGATGGGCGAAATTTACTCAAAAGAACTTTTTGGGCTGGAATCACCAAAGGTTGGTATTCTTTCCAACGGAGAAGAAGATAAAAAAGGCAATGCTGTCACAGTAAAAGCATTTGAACTTTTGAAAAAAATTCCGTTTCAGTTTATAGGAAATGTGGAAGGTCGGGATCTTTACGGAAGCGGAAGGGATGTTGACGTTGTAGTCTGCGATGGATTTACAGGGAATATTGTGCTCAAAGCGACGGAAGGATTAGCAAAATCGATTTTTAATGTTCTCCGTAATTCGATTCGACAATCCAGTCTTGCGCAAACAGGTGCTTTACTATTAAAATCAACTTTTACAGCAGTTAAAAAACGGTTGGACTATGCCGAATACGGTGGCGCACTTTTGTTAGGTGTGGAAGGCATTTGTATGATTGGGCATGGTTCCTCCAATGCTTTGGCGGTAAAAAATGCGGTGCGTGTTATCGCTGACTGCGCCAAATATAAAATAAATGAGAGAATTAAGTTAAGACTAGCAGAACATAAGTCAATACTTGGTGAGGCTTAGTTCCAAATACTATCAAAATGGAATCATAAGATTTGAAGTAAGGTATCATAGAAAAAAGAGGACAAAAAATGATCAATTTATCTGGAAAAACAGCCATCGTTACTGGTGGAGCAAGAGGAATCGGAAAGGCAACTTGCCTTAAATTGGCATCACTTGGTGCAAACATCGTTGTTGCGGATATGAATCCTGAAACGACAAATGCAACAGCTGAAGAATTGAAATCAAAAGGATACAAAGCAATCGCTGTTATTGCAAACGTATCTGTTGAAGAAGATGCACAAAAGCTAATTGATACAGCAAAAAAAGAATTTGGATCGGTTGATATTCTCGTAAACAACGCAGGTATCACTCGCGATACACTTCTTATGAGAATGAAAAAAGAGCAGTGGGACGCAGTTATTGCTGTAAACTTAACTGGAACTTACCTTTGCACTCAAGCGGCAATCAAAGTTATGATGAAACAAGAGAACGGTGGATCCATCATCAATCTTTCTTCTATTTCTGGTGAAAATGGAAACATCGGTCAGACAAACTATTCTGCATCCAAAGCAGGTGTGATTGGCTTTACAAAAGCGGTAGCTCTTGAGTTAGCCTCCAGAAAAGTTAGATGTAATGCGATTGCCCCAGGATTTATTGCAACAGAAATGACAGAAGCGATTCCAGAAAATATCAAACAAGGTATGGTAAACGCAATCCCACTAAAACGAGCAGGTCTTCCTGAAGACATCGCAAATGGCATTGCCTTCCTTGCGTCGGATGCCTCTTCGTTTATCACAGGACATGTGTTAGAT
>JALOTI010000148.1 GCA_025457985.1 Leptospira sp. | reverse complement strand
TTTTCTACTGGATACTCTTTTGTGTAACCGTATCCACCAAAGATTTGAACCGCATCCGTCGCACACTGAACCGCGATTTCAGAAGCATACGCTTTAGCGATTGCAGAGTATTTTGGAAGGTTTGGATCGTTTGCGTCAGAAAGTCGAGCTGCTTTATACGTGATCTCTCTTGCTGTTTCCACTTTAATGGACATATCAGCTAACATGTGTTGCACTGCCTGGAAAGTTCCAATTTTAGTTCCAAACTGTTCTCTTTCTCTTGCATATTTGGCTGCGTGGTCAAGAGCCGCTTGCGCAACACCCACACCCATTACCGCAACAAATGGTCGAGATGCATTCAAAGTTTGGAGAGCATAAACAAAACCGAGGTTTTCCTTTCCAACTAAAGCATCTTCGCCTACTTCACAATCTTCAAAAATAACTTGGTGTGTGGAAGAAGCTCGGATTCCGAGTTTATCTTCTTTTTTACCAACAGTCAGACCTTTTGCATCGCGTGGCACGTAGAAGCAAGATACTCCACGAGTTCCCCGGTTTTTGTCTGTATAAGCAAAAACAGTAAATGCCTGTGCGTCAGACGCACCAGTGATCCATTGTTTTGCTCCGTTGATGATCCATTTGTCCCCTTTTTTCTCTGCACGAGTAGTCATACCAGGAACGTCCGAACCAGCACCTGGTTCCGAAAGACAGAAAGACACGCCGAATTTTCCATCTGCGATAGGAGGGAGCCACTTCAATTTTTGTTCGTGAGTGGCACCTTTTAGAATCGGTAGGATCCCAAGACCCGTGTAGGCAAATCCTAGCGCTATACCAAGGCATCCACGAGAGAGCTCTTCAATCGCAAGACACTGCTCAATCGCTCCCAGACCCCATCCACCGTATTCCTCGGGGATTACAAGGCCATTGATTCCCAATTCTTGTCTCATTTTATCAACGAGTTCTTTTGGGTGTTGGTTTTTTTCATCCCAGTGGAGTGCCACTTCATGTGGGATTTCTTTTTTCACAAAATTGCGAACTAAATCTCTAATTTCCAGCTGTTGCTCAGTGAATTGCGTATACATTCCGGGATTTTCCTTTTAAGAATCGGGTATTTACTACCTTTTTTCGTACGAGGGTTTCTGTGCCAAGGGTTTTTCTCTCTTTACAAGTAAGCAAATATCTTGTAAAATTTCTGGATTGTATGACTAAATTGTGTTCGTTATTCCAACCCAACCTCCAGAGGGTATTTCTTTTCGCAATTACCCTCTCCTTCGTTCTAACTGCTTGCGCGGGAAGACCCGTCTATGAGCCGAAAGCAAACCTGAGTTATGCGAATTTTGACACATATTTCCAAGAAAAATTGAAATTGAGTCAGGCAAAACAGCATAGACCAGGAAATGAAGAAAGATACATAAGCTATGGGAAAAAAACTCCATTAGCTTTTTTATACATCCATGGTTTTGGCGCCTCACGGGCAGAAGGTGAAGAAGTATTGGAGAAACTTTCTAAAAAATTCAAAGCAAACACCTACCTACTTCGTTTGCCTGGTCATGGCACAAACAAAGAAGACCAAGCTGAACAAAAATTTTCAGACTACTTAGATGCATCCAGAGAAGCCTTATATATGATGCAAGGGCAAGGTGATAAAGTTATAGTTTTTGGAAGTTCTATGGGCGGACTCCTCGCCACTTGGCTTGCAGCGGAATATCCCGAGGAAGTCGATGGACTCGTACTTGCCAATCCATTCTATGCGCCCGTCGATGGAAGTTTAAATATTCTAAATTACCCAGGTGGACTTACTTTTATCCACTTGTTAAAAGGAAAAGTACGTAAAACTACAAAAGAAGGTGATCCAAGAGTTTTACCAGAAAGAAACAATTATTGGTATCCAGAACAATACTTTTCCGCCTTGGTTGGGGTAAACGATCTTAAGAATTACGCTTCCGTTCCAGAGATTTACAAAAAGGTTACTTCTCCCGCCTTACTTTTGTACTACTACAAATCGGAAAAAGAACAAGATCCAACTGCAAGCGTACCAAAAATGTTGGAAGTATTTTCCAATCTTGGCGTTGAAAAAGCACCAAATCCAATGAACAAAAAAGTTGCCGTGGAAAATGGAATGCATGTGCTTATGTCAAAGTATATCATCACTGACAAGGCACTCATAGAGAAAGAAACTGAAAAATGGATATCGGAACTAAAGTAGTTGCACTTGTTACTGGGGGCAACCGTGGCATCGGCAAACAGGTTTCTCTCGATTTAGCAAAGTTAGGTGTCTATGTATTTGTAGGTTGCCGAAATCCTGATGAATCGCAAAATCTTCTCCAAGAGATTAAACTTGTTGGTGATGGCGAATTACTTTCTTTAGATGTCTCAAAAGAACAAAGTATCACCAATGCCTATGACGCGATTCTAGGGCGTGTTGGACGGTTGGATATTCTTGTCAACAATGCCGGGGTCCTCATCGATCGCGGTAGTTTTTTTGACACCAAATTAGAAGACTTACAGCGGACGATGTCTGTAAATGTTTTTGGACCATTTCGACTTATCCAAATCTTTCTTCCATTGATGGAAAAACACGGATATGGTCGCATCGTAAACGTAAGTTCAGGGATGGGCCAACTATCTGAAATGGGAAGTGGATACCCAGCCTACCGAATTTCCAAAACCGCAATCAATTCCTTAACGTGCATGGTGTATGCAGAAATTAAATCGAAAGACATAAAAATTAATTCTGTCTGTCCAGGATGGGTAAAAACAGATATGGGAGGACCGAATGCTACTCGTTCTGTTTCGTTAGGAGCAGAAACCATTGTTTGGTGTGCCACTCTTCCAAGCTCGGGTCCGAGTGGTAAATTTTTTCGTGACAAAAAAGAAATCACATGGTAGTTTCAGTTAAATTCTATTTGGGGATTCAGTTTTTGGGGATACTTTCAACTAGGATCGAAGGAAGGTCATATACTCTATGAAAGTGATTCTGCAAAATGTTACAATTACCGCTATTGGGTTTTTAATCGGAAGTGCTGTAAACATGGGACTCATTATGATAAGTGGGCAAATCATTCCTCCACCAGAGGGAGCAGATGTGACTACCATGGAAGGGTTGAAAGAGTCTATCCATCTATTTCAGCCAAAACACTTTCTCTTTCCTTTTTTAGCACATTCACTTGGAACTTTCTTTGGAGCTTTTTTTACTGTAAAATTTGTAAAGTCACACCATCAAATTCTTGCATACTTGATCAGCATCATTTTCTTGAGTGGTGGGATCGCAAATATTATTATGTTACCTGGCCCACTTTGGTTCACGGTCGTAGATTTACTCTTTGCCTACATACCTATGGCTTTTATTGCTATCCGGCTTGGGAAGTAAAGTTTGGATGCGGATACGCACCGCATGACAAACGCTATTTTATGCGACTTCTTTTCCGCGACCGGCTTCCAAAATTTCGAACCATTCTGTTCTTGAAATAGGATAGCTAAATGCCTTCGAAGCGGAAATCACTCGTTTGATATCATTTGTTCCAAGTATAGGAATCAATTTAGCCGGATGGTTCAAAAACCAAGAATAGAGTATCTGATCTGGATTACAGCTATACCTATTTGCAATCTCTTCGATTTTTTGTTTTACTGCAAATTCCCTTTCTGACTTCGGATTGAATATCCTACCACCAGCTGTTGGCGACCAAACCATTGGGGAAAATCCTTCAATAATGCTAAGGTCAAATGTGCCGTCAAACAAAGGTTCCGTGTGAAGAGGACTAAACTCTACCTGGTTTGTAACCAGTTTTTTTGAAAACTTGGATTGTAATAACTGGAATTGAGAATTCGTAAAATTAGAAACACCAAAATGGGATACTTTACCTTCTTGGATGAGTGATTCAAAAACCTGAGCCATTTCTGCTGGATTCATAAGTGGATCAGGTCTATGGATCAGTACTAAATCCAGCCGATCTACTTGGAGTTTTTTTAGGGATCTCTCTACAGAATAACGTATATGCTCTTTAGAGGTATTATAATGTTTAACTGTAAATTTATTACCAGGAATTTGAATACCGCATTTAGTAACTAACTTGATCTTGGACTTTAATATTGGTTTTTCGGCAAGTGCCTTTCCAAACAATTCCTCGTTATTGAAATTCCCATAGATATCTGCGTGATCAAAGCTATCAATGCCGACTGCAAGACATGCCTCAATTTTTTCAATGATGCGTTTGGTGGAAACACCATCTTTGTCTTCATGCATTCGCCAAATTCCATAAATAAATCTGGATACAGTTAATGCATCTTTTGCAATTTCTATCTTGGGGACGGTCATTTTCTTTCTCCAGTTGTAAGAGGGGTTACGGGAATACCTTTGGGTTTTCTACCTTGCGCTTCAGCGAAATTTATTGTATGTAACTGCGGAAGTACTTTCTTTGCAAAGATTTTGGATTCGTCAATCAATGGATAACCTGAAAAGATAAAGGCACGGATTCCCATTTTGATATATCTTTGGATTTTTTCATAAACCTGCTCTGGAGTTCCAACGATTGCAGATCCGCAACCCGACCGAGCAAGTCCAACACCCGACCAAATAAAAGGTTCTATAAAAAGCTCTGAGTCTGCAGACTTTCGAAGTTCATCTTGACGTAAAACTCCCGCAGATTTCGAGTCTAATGCTCTATGTTTTACTTCATTAGCTCGACTTAAATCAATTTTAGATAACAGAGATTTTGCGGCATCTTTGGCTTCTTCTTCCGTATCTCGGACAATCAAGTGGATTCGGAGGCCAAAATCAATGGTACGTTTGTATTTTTTTGCCCGTTCACTTAGGTCAAACATCGTCTCCGATAATCTTTCTTCTGTTTCCGGCCACATTAGAAAGACATCACAAAATTCAGCACAAAGTTCCCTTGCATCCTCGGATATTCCACCAAAGTAAAGGAGCGGACCACCATTAGACTGATAGGACTTTATGGGATCCGATGGCAATTCAAATTCATAATGTTTGCCTTTGAAAGATATTTGGTCTTTAGTCCATCCTTGTTGTAAAATCTGAATGACTTCTTTTGAAATTTCATACCTCGTTTTAGAGTCTTTTAAGGTTCCGGGTAAATCCGATGAAATAATATTAATGTTCAAACGACATTTTAACATATGGTCGAGTGTTGACAATGTCCTTGCAAGCATAGGCGGATGGATTTCTCCGCAACGAATCGCTGTTAGGAGAGAGATATTCTGAGTAAATGTAGATGCTGCTGCGGCAAATGTGAGAGTATCCTGGCCAACCTGGTAGGAACTTGGCAAGAGTATATTCTGATATCCTAATTCATCAGCAGTTCTTATGATCTCGGAACAATGTTCAAAACTGGATCGTAAGTCTCCATCAGGAACACCCAGATACCGATAGTCGCCGTTACAAAGATCACAAAACCAAGCGACCTCAACTCTAGGGTCGATAGAACGAATTGGTGGGGATTTGAGTTCAGAAATCATGTCCACCTACTACGAAATATTTGCAGAGAATCGCAAGGAGAATTAAAAATTTCGAACTTCTGATTGTCAGATTTTCACCGAAAGTTCACGTTTACTTCCCATAAGTCAATTTAAAATTTCATATTTTTGTTGCATCAGGAGGCCGAGCTAGCTCAGTAGCAGGGCTGGTAATGC
>JALOTI010000147.1 GCA_025457985.1 Leptospira sp. | reverse complement strand
ATCCTCTACTGACTCAAGAAAACTTTTGATTTTGGAATAATCTCTCCCGTTTTCTTTAGCGAGCTATTGAAAAAAATCATTCAAGTCATAATCTCTAAAATGTGCCAGGCTTAATTCTGTAATGCAGGTATTGCCTCTGCATGCCATTGGAAAACTAAAAGAGATCAAATCTTCAAAATCAAAATCCACCGTTTTGCCAGATAATACCTCGCCGGATTTTAAATTATGAAAAACATAAAGTTCACTTCTCGATGCATCGAACTTCATCCCTATCCAATTGGGAGTGACAAAATGAAATCCAAACCCATAGAATTTATTATCCTCTCTTCTTTCTGAGGTAAATTCCGGACCCAAATTTTCCAAATCTTCATCAGTCAATCCCTCCGAACCTAAATCTACTTGGATTAATGGTTTTAAGGTTTTATTTTCCCTTTCTATCTGAAATAACTCACTAGAAAATCTTGGAAAATAGGTAACAGTGCCCCCATTTTCTCTAATCACATCTCTTGGAATATACTGTGAAAGCTTCTGATTGATTTTGGGGTATTTGTATGTTTTTCTTATGGTATAGTTGCTATCCAACAAAAACAAATCACTGTTTCCAGTCTTTCCCAAATGATCATTGGCATCACCAATACTTGAGAATAGGAGTTGATTATCAGGGAAAATTTTGAAGGAATGCCCCCTTATCGGAAGTCTATTTTCAAAAAGAAACTTACCCTCAAAATTAAAATACAACATTTTGGCTAAAGAATTATCATAGATCAATATCCTCCGATTAGACTCATCCAAGTCAAATTCGGAAATGTTTTTCATCTCTCCAGGACCTTCGCCTGTAGGATAAAAAAGGTCGACTTGCTCTCCTGTAAAAAGATCAAAAACCTGAAGGGAGTTGTAGGTGTATTGATCCAAAATAAAAACTAGAGAATCCGTAAAGAGAATTTTGTCAACAGACCCCACAACTCCGCCTTCCCAATTTTTAAGACTTACTAATCGATAGTCAATCATCAAATCAGAAAGCTTGACTTTTGAGTCAATTTGAGCCGCATTAAGGCTGATTTCTATCGGATTGCCCTCATTGAATTCAAATGCCTTGCTAAGGGAGTCTGCTCCTACAAAACCTAAAAACTTGCTATTTCCAGTTTCCTCGGAAGTCTCATTTTTTTTACCACAAGACACCAACAATAAAAGGGTGGCAGTAAATGCCACCCAGATTGAATACCTAACCATAGATTTATCGACAGTCAGATGCCCAACACCATTCATCCCCATCTCGACAAACATTCTTTTTCCCATCCCAGGTTTCTTCGAAACCGACCGAAACAGAAGCAAGCTTATTGCCTTCTCCAATTGTGACTGATGTGGTCAATTTAGCTTTACAATCAACTTCATACTTTTTCCACCACCAAGCATTCGCGTCTTGAGCGAATCCTAAGGTCATCACTAGACCAAAGGCTAATACAAAGATTTTTTTCATGGTTTTTTGATTATTTGGTTGAATACTCCCCAGAACCAACCCTTGGTTCCGTTGAAAAATGAAGACTCCGGCGCCGACCTTGATCTTTCGTTGGTAAGTTTAGATTTGAAAAAAAAAAAACAAGTGTAGTTTGAAAAAATTTTAACTAATTTATCTAACTCGTTCATTTTCAGAAGAATAAATTTTAGTTAGTATTACTAACTGACTATATTCCAATCGGATAGCTACTCGACAAGCATTTCAAGTACATCTGAGATCAACTTACGTTTTCTACAGGAGGCTAGGAAAATCAGGAAATCATATTGAAACAGATTTTTTAATTCAATCAGTTGCGTATACTTTGAATTTTGAAAGTCTAAACAGCAGTTAGAATATTTCTATTGATGGATAGTCCCGAAAACCCAATTAAATATGGTCAAATCTAGTTTTCTTGAAATGGGTCAAAGGTAACGGTAAACCTATGATCACCCTTAAAAGGATAGTTTTGGAATAACGAGGTCAAATTGCCCAAATCACTCAGGGGAATCGGGTAAGCCTCCTTGGATTCTTTACTTCTCAGCTGCAAAAGGTTAAGTCTGGATTGTTCTAAAACTTCACTTTGGATTTTGCCGAATGATTTGACTTGGGTCCTACGGAAATGCGTGGCCTGAGAGATAATTTGACGGCCTTCTATTTTTACCAAATCAAACTCAACCCAATCTTTAATCAGGTGAAAACTTTTTCCCGAAACCGGAGACATTTTTAAGTTTACTCCTTTGAAATAGCCCTTATTGCCTTTTTCGTTTTTTTCAATAATCAATTTGTCGAGCAAAAACCCCTCCCTTTCAATCCATAAAATTCCATCCTCATGTAATCGATTGGACAATGATTTGGCTGAAACTATATAATGAAGGACTGTTTCATCGATAATTTCATATTCATAGTTGTCCATAAGGTTAGAATCCAAGAAGTCAGGAATAGTACTCCCTTCATAAGGGAACCTATTAATCAGTCGCAATCCAATGGAACCTATTTCAAAATCGCTTTCATCGAAATTCCCATCATCACCAATTTTACCATCTATAAGAAAAAACTCAGGTGACTTTCTGATATGAGCTAATTGACGATCCACCAATAGAAATCGTTTCCCAATCGAAACACCCTCCTCGGTTTGGATTTGAATTAGATTGCCGAATTCATAAGTCGTCCTGGAAGGGACTACATGGTAATCCAAAAACAACTTGCCCCTTGCTCTCTCCACAATATCTCTGGGATTCAGTGCAAGAATTTCTATTTCAGGGAGCTCAAAAACGATAGGATAAAGTGTAAACTCAACTTTTCCATTCATTTCGTTGATGTTAAATTCTTGAATTCCAAAACCCATTGCCTGGAAAAGAAGCGTTCCTTTAGAATCCAACTCTATGGTAAACTGTCCATTGGAGTTAGAAACTGCGTACTGATCTCCAGACTTGACCAATACCGAAGGAATGGGATTCCCTTCCAGATCTATTACCCTTCCACTGATGGATTCAGAATAACCGAAAAAAAGAAAAAGTGACAAAAGAAGATTAATCACGGAGGTTTACCTTAAGGATTGCAAATAGCGCTTCAGAATCCAATACATCTTGGAGATAATCAGGAATTACCACCTCAGTTTCTCTCAAAATAGGCCTAAGGTAATCCAGATCAATTATTGACAAATAGCCTGTTTCGGATTCGGCCATATACCCCATCATCGAGATTTGATACATAAGCCCTTCAGCACTAGATTCAAAAACAAGCTCGAAAGGCTTTTGCTTGATTAGATCTATTCCACGAAACTGAGGAATTTCTCCCAAATCAAAATGAAAAAGCAATTTATCCTGTACGTAGACTAGGCCATCAAGTCCGGTGGTCATGGGTTTTTCAGTTATTCCCTCAGAAGAGTTGAATTGATCCACGGAAAAGATCCTATCATCAAAATCAAGAAGAATCGATTTTATTACTTGACCCTTCTCGGATAAAATCAGTATTTCATCGCTAAACGGTAGGGTAAAGAAAAGCTCACTCCCGCTCCAAGCATAGTTTTTTACTCGATCCATGGTTATGGAAGGTTCATCTTCAAAAGGAAGATAGGTCTCTTGCAAAGAGAGATTATCCATACTGAAGGAGAGTAAATTAAAATTTCCTTTTCCGGGAATTTCTGAATAGCCAGTGTATCCCAGTAAATTTCCGTTTTCTCCGAGGATCAGTTCCGCCAACGACCCAAGATTTTTAGCTGAATTCAGTAATTCCCCTTCCGGTGAAAATCGTTCAAAATTTTTCCCTAAAGTATACAAGATCAAGTCCCCTGAATCTTTGTCAATTACAAAATCCCAAATAGTAGTTTCCTGAAAGCTTTTATACCTCTTTAAAAATTTTCCATTCAGATCAAAAGCCTGAATACTCTTGGAAAATGTGGGATCAAGCAAAAATATTTTATTATCGAAAGCCAAAACTTTTTCCACTTCCCCAAAGCCAAATTCCTCGGAAAATTCCAAGGGAATTAATTCAACAGAATGAACCAACTCATGAAAAGAAAGCTTCTCTTCAGGCTGCAGCAAATGAATTGGGGTGTCTTCTGATCTCTTGGTACAACCTACAAAACTTGAGATCGAAACAAGAAATAAAGACGCTAATGCAAAAACTTTTCTCATACAAACCAAAGAAATGGCTGTCTCTTTTGCCATTTGGAATACTTTTTCTGTACCTAAGTAAATAAATGCAATATCCCAGAAAAAACATCAAATATGACTTTGAGACAGCCGTAAAGTTCTCAATAACTATTTACAACTTGTGGATTGACAAGATCCAGTACCATCTTTGCAAGTGTCTCTATGCCCAGATTTTACATTGAACTTGGTGTTCTTCAAGCCTCCACTGCTATCTATTTCAATTTTGAGACAAGCTTTGTCGACTATCTTATATTGACAATCGTTGCAACTTTCCTCTAAACTCGCGTCTTGAGAAAAGCTTATTCCAAGTGGAACAAGTAGGAAAATACAGACAATTCCAAACCATAAAGTTATTCTTTTCATTTGTTGATTGTTTTAGTTTTTACTTTCCAGAACCAACCCTTGGTTCCGTTAAAAAATGAAGACTCCGGCGCCGACCTTGATCTTTCGTTGGTAAGTTTAGATTTAAAAAAAAAAAACAAGTGTAGTTTGAAAAGTTTTCAACTAATTGATTTAACTCGTTCATTTTCAGAAGAATAAATTTTAGTTAGTATTACTAACTTACTTATTTTCAATTTGATAGCTACTCGGTGAGCGTAACCAGATCCCCTATCAGACTTTCTTCTTCGATTATTTCGGAGGCATAGGGTATCCACAGGCCCTTGGAAAAGACAAAGGAGTGGGAAGGATCGTATTTCCCTTTTTCCAAGGGATAATTCCCCAAAACCTCCAGCTTCTCATTCAAGACAGTCAGGTACAGCTGCCTGTTCTTGAGTAGAAAGGTATAATAATCCTCTCCTACAGGGGCCTCTTTCCCCAAAGCCTCTTGGCAAATACGATAATAGATTTTTCGGTAAGGATCATAGAGAAGTTTCAGGTAATTGGGAGAAGTCATCACCCAATCTTCAAAATAGGTCTGATCCCAAGAAACACGATGGGTTTGTGGTTCGGCAGCTTGCCTTCCTGAAAAAGAGGAAATCTGAGCCTCTTCTTGGACTTGGCTATCAAAAGAAAAGCTGGAAACCGTCGGGGAAATGGAATAGGTAAATGCAAAGCCAACCGGTCCTAGAGCCACAGAAGGAAAGGTGGTGTAGTTCAACTCCACGCCGTCAAACTCAGCCGGATGATGGATGGGAAAGGAAGTCCAACTTTTGCTTTCCAAAGAATAGGCTCCAAAGATGCGTTTCTTCTCCTTTTGGGCCTTGGCAAAGTAAAAGAGCACACTTTTCCGCTCCTTTAGATAAACCAAACTCGAGGCTATCCGCTCGTAGGGAAACTCGGCATAGACCTCTCCGTCTATCTGTGACAGTCCCTCCATCAAGTTGAAGGTTTGTTGATCAGCACCTCCGACATGATATAGCAAGAGCCTAGCCCCATCGCAAAACAGGATCGAGTCGGCAGAAATGTAATACATCATGGACGGCCTAAAGTCGCCAATCAAGCCCAATTCCACTTCGGAGACATGCTGATCCAAAAGAG
>JALOTI010000146.1 GCA_025457985.1 Leptospira sp. | reverse complement strand
ACGGCTAATAAAGTCAGGATTTACCGTATTATAAGGGTTTGGCGCAGGATTTGTTGGATCTCGGAGTGCGACTTCTGTTCCATAATCTTGATACGAATTCCTTCTATACTCGGTTCCGAAATCTACCTTTAAAAATTTTGTTGCGGTCCAGTAGGCGTCTTGTCGTAGACCAACGTAACTTCCCCGTCTGTATTGTTTTCCTTGAATTGCTCCAATTCCCACATTGTATTCTGCAATTGGGTCAAAGTTAATTAATGTTAGTCTGTTCTGAAACTTATCACCAGGAATCCAAGAGTATCTCAGAGCAGTAGTCCGAAAGCTCTGGCCAAAACTTGCTCTCGCTCCAGCTAAGAGATCCAGGGAATCCGCTGTTGGATCGTTCTTTGGTTTGTTGGGAACGTTGATGGCAAAATTATCTTGGGCTGTAAGATTATAAAAAGATATTTGGTGTTCGTTTGTAAAATTATGAACGTACTTAATTTGGGAATCGTTATATCGGGGTAGACGGATTCCTTCTGGCAATAGACCAGATGCTCCGAGGGTTCGGTCCAGGTATCCTATTTTTCCTGCAATCGCAAGATAGCCCTTTCCACCCGAAGTCGGAGTGGCCGCGTAAGCTGTAGTATTCCAGAGTGATACTTGGAAGGCACCTTTTGCTTTCTGCACCGAATCCACTGTTTCAATTTCTATGATACCACCTGTCGCATTGTTATAGTTAGCTGGGTAGGCACCTGAATATAGATCGATTGATTTGATGAGATCGTTATGAATCACCGAAGTAAGTCCATCTAGGTGGAATGGATACAAAATTGGTAAATCATCATAAAGATAGGTGTTGGCTTCTGGATCGGCACCACGGACAATGATTCCATTTGCACCACCACCAAATCCTAGATTGGGAATGACTCCTGGAAGGGTTTCGATAGAACGGAGGGCCTCGCCAAAGGTACCAGGCATCCTCTTAATTTCTTCATATCTTACTTTAGTTCGTGAGGAGACTGTTTTTTCCCTTTCCCCTTCAACCACAATACCAACTTTCGGATTGGATCGTTTCTCAGTATAGATGGTTCTTGTTTCGTCGGATGAACCCACAGAGATTTTAATCTCCTGGATTCCCGTATCTCGCAACAAACGAAGGGTATACTCTCCAGGATTAGGAAACTCTAATATTATATTTCCTTCCGAATCTGTTTGAGCCATTTTTTTTGTTTCGAAGACGAGAACAGCCAGGTTTTTTTCATTCTCATTTTTTTTGGGATTTATCAACTTTGCCTTGATCGAAACGCCCAAAAGAGGTGATCCGAAAACCAAACTAATGATTCCGAATATGATAATATTACTTAATTTGTTGTTTACTGAGTTCATTGAAGTTCAAATACCAAGGAAGGTCGCCAGGGTCATTTTCTAGGTAGATAAGGGCACAAGGAAGTGGGTAGCCAGTGAAAGGACATCCAGTTCTTGTGATGGATATGGTGCATAGATCTAAATTACGACGGATAGGTTCGTTTAAGATAAGGAAATAAGGTTCTGGAATCGGTGTTCCACATCTGTCTGCCGCAAACTTAGCCGCAGCATACAACTGACTTTGGGCTTCGTTTGTTGGTACTCTGTCTTCCGCGGCACAGGAGATAAACATTGTTAAACTTACGATAGTTACAAGATAACGCACTTTCATTTCTTTCGAGTCTCTGGCTCTTTTATTTCTGCTGGGTCACCAATCACATCCGCAGTAACCTTAACAACACTAACTAGACCTAATGGAAAGTAAGCCCGATCTTCTTTTTGAATCTTTATATTGATCACGGTTTTTCCATTCGGATACTTTTCCATGATTTGGCTCAAAGCAAGTTCTGTATTCGGTGGATTGGACACAGGAAACATCCCAAGCAAAAAGAAGGCTGAGTCTTCACCGACTCCTTTCCCTAAAACTTGATATTCCGAAGTTTTCACGAAGGTTGCACCATCGTGAAGGGTAATATCCTTTTTAACAGAAGATCCAAGACATCCAAATAAGGTTAAGATGAGAATGGACAAAACAAACTTTAAATTCATCACTTTCATTGCTCTCATGAATGTTCTTTCAAACTATCTTTTTGTCCTCGGTGGGGTGATGGTTGCAGGTTGTGTAAACTTAACCAAATCACCTTTTACAAAGAATCGATATCTTGTCCAAAGTCCAAAAACGGATTTGTCATTCCAGTAACGAATGTTCACTACTGCATCTGCATCTTCGCCTTCCATCAAACTTTCATAAATTGAATCAAACGGAGGTTCGCTGATTACTTTTCCGTATAACACGATATCCACTGCATACCAGGTAAATGTTTTCTCTACAGATTTTGTCGTTTCGTACGTTGTATTGGGAATAGGACGATTGCTAGTAGCTACTCCAACAGACGAAGAAGCACAGTTCAAAAAGGTAATAGTAAAAAAAGCTACAGTTAAAAATCCAATCAATCGGTTCATTTCAGATCTCCGCTTCCGTAGTCTGAAGGAAAGGATTTTCAATCAAATGTTTATTTCGCGAATCGAATCCGTTCTACATAAATCAGAATGAAAGCTACATGGAAAGGAGTGAACGACGAATTTAGATTTAGAGTTTTAGTAGTTCCTTTAGATTGGAAGCATAAGATCGACCCACAGGTAGTGTCGTTTCATCTTCATTTTTTAGCTGAATAAAATAAGCTCCACCTTTATCATATCGAAGATTTGCTACAAATGATAGATTGATAATAAATCCTTTGTGAATCCTAACAAATTGATCTTTGTTTAACTTTTCTTCAATTTCTTTCAATAACTTTGGAGTCTCAAAAGCTCGATTATTAGTATGAATCACCGAAGATTTGTTATTTGCTGATATAAATTGAATTTCTTGCGTCGGTACAAAATGGGTAGCAGATTCCGCTTGGATCTGAAGGGTGTTAGTGGTTTGATTGGATTTGGATTTCGAGAACACTTCGGAATTCGAAGATTCTGCTATGTAACGAATTGCTTTATCAACGGATTTGCGAAATCTTTCAAAAGAAAATGGTTTTAATAAATAGTCCAAAGCATCTAGCTCAAATGCTTCCACTGCATGTTCACTGTAAGCAGTTGTAATCACAAAGAAAGTTTTGCTATTTGAAAATCGCTTAAAGATTTCCATTCCTGAAACTGCCGGAAGATTGATGTCGATAAAAACCAAATCATACGACTTCTCAGTTAACATCGCTATGGCTTTTTCCCCATTTTCGGCAATGCCCGATAGTTTTAACTCGGGACAGTTAATGATATATTCGGTCATAAGCATCCGCGCTGGATACTCGTCTTCTACTATCAAAACACTGTAAACGGGAGAACTAGTCACATGTGTAAGAAATAAAAGGTTTTTAAAAAATCAATCTTTCTTTTTTTCTTGTCCTTTTCTATTTCCGTTATAGACTTTTCTCATGTTCCAAACTCTGGTTGGAAATTTTTTATACAAATTTGATTCTCTAAAATCTGTAATGGCCAAGGCTAGCCCTTATCGCTCGGGTGATGTTTTAGCAGGGATTGCCGCAGATTCGATGAAAGAGCGAGTCGCAGCTCAAATGGTTTTGAGCGATCTTCCCTTAAAGATATTTTTGAAAGAGGAATTGATCTCCACAAAAGATGAAGTTTCGGATCTGATTCAAAAGCAACACAATTCTGAAACCTTTGCCGAAATATCCCACCTAACGGTTGGAGAATTCCGAGAATGGCTTTTAGATAAAGATGTCACGACAGAACGATTGGCCTATCATAGATATTCTTACACTCCAGAAATGGTTGCTGCCGTTTGCAAAATCATGTCAAACCAGGATTTAATCCTTGTTGCTAAAAAATGCAATGTGGTGACAAAATTTAGAAATACTTTAGGGCTTCCAGGGCATCTTTCTGTAAGACTCCAACCAAACCATCCAACAGATGATCCGAAGGGGATCCTTGTTAGTATGTTAGATGGACTTCTGTTAGGATCTGGAGATGCAGTTATCGGAATCAATCCAGCTACAGATAATTTGTATGCTGTTGAACGTCTGCTTCGACTTCTGGACGAATTTCGAATCAAATATGACATTCCCACTCAGTCTTGCGTACTCTGTCACGTAACCACATCCATGGAATTGATGAAGACTGGTGCTCCAGTGGATTTGGTGTTTCAGTCCATTGGAGGAACAGAAAAGTTAAATTCCAGCTTCGGAATCAATCTTTCCATGTTAAAGGAAGCAAACGAAATGGCGATTGCTCTGGACAGATCCACCATTGGTAAAAATGTATTTTATTTCGAAACAGGTCAGGGATCGGCTCTATCTGCGGACGCTCATTTTGGAGTCGACGAACAGACGTTAGAAGTAAGAGCTTACGCAGTAGCCCGTGAATATTCTCCTCTTTTGGTAAATTCAGTAGTTGGTTTTATCGGTCCCGAATATTTGTATAATGGCAAACAAATCATTCGTGCAGGCCTGGAAGACCATTTTTGCGGAAAACTCTTGGGTTTGCCTATGGGAGTTGATATTTGTTATACGAACCATGCGGATGCTGATTCGGATGATATGGACAACCTGCTTACACTTTTGGGCGTTGCGGGCTGTAATTATATAATGGGGATACCTGGTAGCGATGATATTATGTTATCCTATCAAAGTACGAGTTTTCATGATGCTTTGTATTTAAGGCAAGTTTTAGGGCTACGACCAGCTCCTGAGTTTGAGGTATGGCTAGAGAAAATGGGTATCATCGATCAAAATAGGTTACCAAGAATTGACTGGAAAAAAGACCATCCACTTTTAAAATCTTTGGAGAGCTAAAAAATGAGCCTCGATTTTCGAAAAAAAGCCTCAGAGTATACACAAGCAAGGATTGGTCTTGCTTATAGTGGAGGTTCCATATGCACAAAAGATCTATTAAAATTTAGATTCGATCATGCAGAAGCGAAGGATGCTGTTCTTACAGAGTGTGACTGGAGTGAAATCCAAAGCTTTTTGAATGGTTCGCTGATACTTTTACATTCAAAGGCGAATTCGAGATCAGAGTATCTTCTTAGACCTGATCTTGGGCGAGTTCTGTCTCATGATTCAAATAAGGTTTTAGATTCATACGCAGGTAAAAAATTTGATATCTCCATCGCAGTTGCGGACGGACTGTCCTCTTTGGCTGTTCAGAAAAATTTTATACCATTTTTCAAAGAACTAAATCGGACTTTTGAGAATTCACATTATGCTATTTCACCCGTGTTCGGTGTTTCGCTTGGTCGGGTTGCTTCTGGCGATGAAATTGGAGAAAAATTAGATACAAAAGTTCATATACAAATCATCGGTGAAAGACCAGGTCTATCGAGTGCTGATAGTCTAGGAATTTATATAACCTATCAGCCTAAAAAATTCACAACTGATGAAAGACGAAATTGTATTTCAAATGTACGACCCGAGGGGTATAGTTTTAGTTTGGCTGCGGAAAAAACTTTTTATCTAGTTGAACAGATGATGCTGCAAAAAGTTTCGGGAGTCCACCTAAAAGATCGTTTGGTGGAGCTACCTGATTCAAAAAATTTTCTTGAGTCCTAATCGAATTCTAAAATCAAAAAAGTAACATCATCTTTGATTTCTTCTTCGGAAAATTTTGTGATTTCAATCAA
>JALOTI010000145.1 GCA_025457985.1 Leptospira sp. | reverse complement strand
AAGTTGGTTCTTAACTTGCCCAACAACAAAGTCATCTCCATTCAGAACTATCGTCATGGAAGAAATTTCTGGATCGTCCGTTACACCAACGGCAATCGAATCAATATTATAGCCACGGCGAGTGAAAAGACCCGAGACATGGCTCATTACCCCTGGATGGTTATTTACTAAAATACTGAGTGTGTGTTTCATTTTTTCATCCGCCCAAGGTCTTTAAACTCAATCAGATCAGTTTGTGACTTTCCAGAAGGGATCATCGGGAATACTTTTTCTTCTGCTGGAATCATTACTTCAATTAAAGCTGCATTTTCATCCTTAAGAAAAAAATCTAAGCCTTTTTCGATTTCAGATTTGTTTTGAATTCTCATCGCTGGGATATCATAAGATTCCGCAAGTTTTACAAAGTTAGGGTTGTAAGTCCATTGAGACTCACTGAATCTTTCTTCATAAAACAACTCTTGCCATTGGCGGACCATACCTAAAAAGTTATTATTGAATAATAGAATTTTTACACCTAACTTGGATTGTGCGATGGTAGCCAATTCCTGAATGCACATTTGAAAACTTCCATCACCCGTTACACAAATAACAGTTTTGTTTGGGTTTCCAAACTTGGCTCCGATTGCCGCTGGGAGTCCATATCCCATAGTCCCAAGTCCTCCGGAAGTGAGCCAAGCATTCGCTTCATCGAAGAGGTAGTATTGAGCTGCCCACATCTGATGCTGACCAACATCAGTAGAGACGATTGCTTTTCCTTTTGTGCGGTGGTATACTTGGTTTAGAAAATCCTGCGGTTTAATTGTATCCCCAGAGTTGTCATAGTCTAGTGGATGAGATTTCTTTAATTCTTGAATTCTTTTTGTCCATTCTGTTCGATCGCCGGCTTTGATAAAGGGTAATATCTCACGGATCGCATCCTTTAAGTCACCATGCATCAAATAATCAACGTTGACTCTTTTATTAAATTCAGCAGCATCAATATCAATATGTGCACGTATCGCGTTAGGTGCAAAATCTTGGAATTTTGCAACTCGGTCATCAAATCGAGCTCCCAGATTCAATATATAATCACACTCGAGAACTGCTTTATTTGCATACGCAGTTCCGTGCATACCCAACATTCCAACAGAAAGCGGGTGTGATCCCGGGAAAGCACCTAGGCCCATTAACGTCATCGTAACAGGAGCATTTGCTTTTTCTGCTAACGCCTTAATCTCGGCGGATGCAAAAGAATTAATTGCACCACCGCCTACATAGAGTAACGGACGTTTTGCTTGATTTAAAACATCAGCAAATTCTTGAGGATCGCCCACAAGTTTTGGTCGTTCGTAATGGTGAGGAGCAATTTTTAGCTTTGCCGCCTTCCGAACCGTTGTCTTTTCCGTTTGAACATCTTTCGGAAAATCTAAGAGAACTGGACCAGGCCTTCCACCCATCGCAATCTTTATCGCCTCTTCAAAATGTCTCGGGATATCATCTGCTTTTTTGATGAGGGCATTGTATTTGGTTATTGGGATGGTGATTCCAAAGATATCTGCCTCTTGGAAGGCATCTGTTCCAATCGCCGTTGTAGCCACTTGACCTGTAATCGCGAGGATGGGAACCGAATCCATTTTGGCATCGGTAAGTCCAGTAATCAAATTGGTTGCACCTGGACCAGAAGTTGCAATACAAACACCCAATTTGCCCGTGGATCGAGCATACCCTTCCGCCATATGGATGGCTCCTTGTTCGTGTCGTACAAGGATATGTTTGATTTTTTTGCTATGATAGAGTTCGTCGTAGAACGGGAGGATGGCACCACCAGGGTATCCGAAGACGATTTCGACACCAGCTTCTTCCAATAATTCGACCATAAGCCGGCCGCCAGTGATAGCTTCAGATGCTTGAGACATGAGGTTTCCTCCTTATGCCATTTCTCCAAAAAAGGGCCAGGAGTCAATGTTCTCTCGTTTTTAGATAGATTTTTACTGATTAAATCCAGAACCTGATCCATAGACTGCGAAATGGAAAATACAGATTTAGAAAAGTCAAGGGAAGATGAAAAATTCTCCAAAATCAAAGCCCTCGCTAAAGAAGCTTACCGCTACCTAGACCAAGGACGTTTCAAAGAAGCCAAAGAAAGATTGGATATTTTACTGGACGAAGATCCTGGTAATACATACGGACTCGTCGGGCTTGGTGATTATTATGCAAAGACAAAACAACCGGAACAAGCCATTCAATACTATAGAAAATGTTTAGCACAGGATAACACCAATAAGTTTTCCCTAATGGGACTTATGAATGCTTACAGAGATCTCAACAGTCTCAAACGAATCATAGAAGTCGCAGAAGAATTTCATCATATAACTATAACAGACGCAAGTATACTATCTCGAGTTGCGGATGCTCATAGAAAGATAAAAAACTTCAAAGAATCCGAAGTCTACTACATGGAAGCCCTACAGATAAATCCAAATGACCAGTATGTTATTGTTGGACTTGGACATCTCTATTTTGCATGCCAAAGGTATGCTGAAGCAATTCAGTGGTGGGAAAAACTTCTTGCTAGCCAACCTAACAATATAAAGATTTTGACAGAGATTGGAAATAGCTATCGAAAGATTAAAGATTTTGAAAAGGCCATCATCTATTACGAAAAAGCAAGAAGTCTAGATTCCAAAAACTTCTTTGCCCTGTATGGACTTGCTGAATCTTTCCGAGGAAAAAAGGATTTTAAGTCTGCAATTGTATATTGGGAACAAATTTTAGAATTTGATCCAGAAAACAAACTTATCATCAACCGTTATGCCGATTCATTACGAGGTCTTGGTAATTATGACAAGGCTTTAGAATGTTTTAACAAAATACTTGCTTCTGGTGAAGATTATTTTGCGCTTCTTGGAAAGGCGGCAGCATTACGGCTGATTGGCGACCTAGAACATGCAGAAGAAATCTACCTCAATTTGATTAATAAATCCCCTAATGATCCAAGACCGGCTTTGGAGCTATCTGATATTTGGGATGAAATGGGAAAAACACAGCAAGCTGTAAAACTTCTAGAAGATCTATCGAAAAAACATCCGTCCAACGAAGCGATCCGAGAACGAATCGAATATCTAAAAGACTAAACTACCTCGAAATTTAAACCACCCTCCAGAGAATCTTTTTCTGGAGGATGGAGTGTTAAACATATAAAAGTTACGGAGCGATTGTTTTGATAATACTTAGGTCTTCTTTTTTGAAAACTTTAATCGTCGTTTTATCTCCGTCCTTTGGCTTTCCCGTAACATAAAGTTTATCACCAAAGAAAGTAAGTTCTGAGTTTTCCTCCACAGGTTCCCCCGACCTTACTTCGAAGGTTAGGTCATTTTTAAAACGGGAAACATGGTATTTATCTTTGAATTTTTCGATTACATAGATTTTGTCATCACGGTTGACCATGGGAGTTCTCCAAAAGATGTCAGCATCTGTGCTTGTTTTTTTAACTCCCAGTTTGTCAGGGTCTAGAATTACAAGTTTGTGCTTCCGATTCTCCACTTTCTCTCCATCGTAACCTAACACAAGTACTCCCTGATTTGCTATCTCTTTAAATTCTTTTGAACAGATGTTATTGTAAGGACTCTTAAAGAGAGCATCATCTTTTGCGGGATCGATAGCCCATAGTTCATTTGAATAATGACCATCGGAATCATATTTAACAAATTTCATAAAAAGGATTTTGTTATTAACAACATTATCACTTTGTTCTTCTTTTTTCTTAAGTTCTTCCTTGGCTTTGTCTAATTCAGTTTTAAGCTCTTCAACTTTTGCTTCCACTTTTGCGACAACATCTTCTTTTTTTGCCGTATCTCCACTCGAAGTCGTAGAACCTTCTTTTCTAGCCTCTTCTTTTTTTGCTACTTGTTCTTCCTTCTTTGCCAATTCTTCTTTTTTTGCAGTTACAGCTTCTTCCTTTTTGGCAGTTTCTTGTTTAGCTTGTTCTATTTTTTTGATTTCTTCTGTCTTTTTTTCTATCTCTGTTTTGTTTTTGACGGGATCTTTTTTTAACTCATTTAAAGTTGCAATTGCCTTATCTTCTTCCTTCTTTAAGGATTCCTTTTTATCTGTTACTGCCTTTTCTTCTTTGGCTAATTCTTGTTTTTTATCTTGGATGATCTTTTTTTCTTCATTCAGTTTATCCTTTTGAAGTTTGTCCATTTTTTTGGCTTCGTCTTCCATCCGTTCTTTCGTAGCCTTGTCTTTTTCTTTTTGAACGTTTTTATTTACATCTTTTTCCAATTCATCAGTTGTAATATCCTTACCACCGTCTTTTAGAATATTAGATTCAATTGGAATGATGATTTCCGTTTTTCCCGGCCAATTTCGATAATTGGTATCAATTCCAATTTTTGATGGGCTGGTAGAAGTAATGACAGCCTCTGTGTATTTTTTTGCAAAAAAATTAGAGTCCTTTCTGTGAGCCGCGTTGTAATAGAGTACGTATTGTGCGAGAGTATCAGCACCACCTGCCTTGTATTGAAACGAAGTTTCTATATAAGCGGATATAATTCTGGCTATGGAATTTACATGTTCAAAGGATTGAGACTCTGAGATGGATAAAATATCTGCACCCATTTTCCCATCTTTACCTGGCAAAATACGTGTAATTGTGATCCCATCAACGGTGACATTTTCCTTTTTGCCTAAACTTTCAGAGAGTTTTTTCCCCAATTCTGCATTTTCCTGAATGATATCATCCGATGCCTTCCGTAAGGATTTATTAATAAATTCAATCTTTTTTGCACCTTTGATTTCGGACTCACCAAGCGGTGCTTTGGATTGTGCGGAAACGGAAAGTCCGACAACAAACAATAAGAAAATGATGGAACGAGAAAATCTCATGTATCCCTCTCGATTTTTATTTAAGATGCACCAATTTTTATCGGAAATCCCTTTTCTGGAAAGCAAGTTTTGGCTCCTAAAAAAGATATTTACCCCCTAGTGAAGTTTCAAAACTCTGTGGGTGAATGGGCAGTTTTACACATAGAATTTATAATTTTAACGCAGGGCCAGCGATGCTCCCGACGAAAGTCCTCGAAGAAGCAAAAGAGGAGTTTCTAAACTACCAAGGTACTGGAATGTCTGTCATGGAAATGAGCCATAGGGAGAAACATTTCCAAACTATTTTGGACGAATCCATTTCTGACTTACGTAGCCTTCTAAACATACCAGAACGACATGCTGTAGTTTATTTTCCGGGTGGAGCAACTCTGCAATTTTCTGCACTACCTCTCAATTATTTAAAAGAGGGTGAGACAGCTGACTTTTCACTAACAGGCGTTTGGTCTAACAAAGCTTTTGAAGAGGCAAAAAAATTCTATCCAAATGTAAAATCCATTTTTGATGGAAAAGAATCAAAGTTCACAGCAATTCCCAAGCTGACCGATGATCTCGTAAATGATGATGCCAAGTATGTTTATATCACATCCAATAATACAATTTATGGAACCAGATACAAAGAAATTCCTAAACTAAAAAAAGCCCCTCTTTTTGCAGATATGACAAGTGAACTCTTAAGCAGAAAACTAAACATCGAAGATTTTTCGGTTATATTTGCGGGAGCTCAAAAAAACATAGGACCATCAGGTCTCACGATCGTGATTTTTGATAGAGAAAAGATTCCTGTTGTACCACATCCTATTCCGAATCTGATGAATTTAAAATTGATGG
>JALOTI010000144.1 GCA_025457985.1 Leptospira sp. | reverse complement strand
ATTTTTTTCATAAGGAAGGTGGGCTGGGAATTGCACCTATCTTTGGAAAGGCGGAAGATGTTCAGAACCTCATTTTAGCTAGAGGCACCATCGATTTGGCATTCACCGGCGCCATTTTTATGTTTGGTATTTATCATTTTATCCTTTTCTTTTTTAGGCACAAACAAAGAGAAGCTTTCTTCTTTGGCTTTTTTTGTCTGGTTTTTGCCGTAAGAATTTTGTTTACGAGCAGTAAAACAATCTATGCTTTCAGTGAATCCATTCCTTGGAGCCTTGTCGTCTACTTGGATTATGCGACTGTTTTTGTCCTTGCGATCCTCTTTCTCTGGTTTGCAGAAGGGCTTTTCCCTAAATTTATCAGTTTAAATAACCTACAATTGATGACTGCATTCGTACAATTTGTACTCATTTTTGGTTTAATTGTTCCACCTATCTATTTTACAAGATATGAGACAGTTTTTCAAATTATTGGTCTTGTATATTCTGTATTCCTTCTCTTCCGTTTGGTTCAGCTCTATCTCAAAAAAATTCCAGAATCCGGCCTTTTTTTGATGGGTTCTATGTTGCTCATATTAGGTTTCGTGACGGATATCTTGTTTGCATTCAGAGGAATGAATGAGTCTTACCTTTCTCAAATCGCATTATTTTTGTTTTTCGGTGCTCAATCCTCGATAGTTACACTTAGAAATGCAAAAACATTTAATAAAAGGAAAGAACTTAAAAACGATTTTGAAGAGGTAAACGAAAGATTTATACTTACCAACAGATTTTTTGGAAAATTTATTCCTAGGGATTTTTTAAATCATTTAGGAAAAGAGAGTATCGAAGAAGTTAAATTAGGCGATAGTAGTGAACGCGAAATGACTGTCATGTTTGCGGACATTTGGGAATACTGGGATATAATCTATGGAATTCCTTTAGAAAATCGAATACTTTTTACTAATTCCTATTTAGGCAGGATTGGACCTTATATCCGATCAAATAACGGTTTTATAGATAAATACATAGGCAGTGCCATTATGGCTTTGTTTGACGGTGGAATCCATCACGGAATTAAGTCTGCTGTTGATATTCAATGGGAATTAGAATTGTACAACACGCATCGAAGAAATTATGGATATGCACCCTTACATGTTGGAATTGGAATCCATTCAGGGGATACTATGCTTGGGATTCTTGGCGAAAAGGAACGAATGGAAAGTACTGTTATCTCAGATACAGTCAATCTAGCCAGTAGAATTCAAGGTCTTACTAAAAAGTATCAATCTAGAATTTTAGTTAGCTTAACATCCCTTATGTTGCATGAAGATTTAGATACCATCCTTTACAGGATTTTAGATTTTGTTCGTGTAAAGGGAAAACAAGAAACGGTGATGATTGCCGAAGTGATGATACCGGGCATTGATCAAATTTCGGACAAAAAAATTGAATTTAAAGACCTATTTGAGTCTGCGATTTTTGATTATGAAAGAGCTGATTTTGTGTCGGCACTCAGTGGTTTTGAATCAGTCAAAATTCAAAATCCGGATGACCTTGCAGCGAATATATATATCGAACGATGTAAATACTTTATGTCCGCAGGTGTTGGTGAGGATTGGGATGGGGTTGCGGCATGGGAAAAATAATCCTAATTCTTTTGATCCTCATACAAGGTGCTTGTAATTTCAAAGAGAAACCAAAAGCAAAAAATGGCGAATTGAGTATTGAATTGGTCGATCTTGAATCACCTAACAAAGTTGCTTTGAGTGGTGAATGGGAAATCTACTGGAATGAAGGTTTTGGTGAAAGTTTGTTTTCTAAAATCGATTCAGAGGATTTTAAGTTAACAACCGTACCAAATTCCTGGAACTCCATTCGTCCAGGAGGAAAAGGTGGTGATGGACTCGCTAGCTATCGATTGAAGTTAAAGGTTCCGACAACAGAGTTTCGTTATTACCTCCGATTGACCGCTCAAACCAGTGCGTATCAATTTTATGTGAACCGACAAAAATTGGCAGAAGTGGGAGTTGTAGGGGACTCAAAAGAAACTTCCAAACCCAAAAACCAAATCCAATACGTTTCCTTCCAGCCAGTTTCATTAGAAAACGAACTCATTTTAGTCGTGAGTAATTTTCAACATGCGAGAGGGGGGTTCCGAAAGCCTATTGAAATTGGGAGAAAGGAAGTTATTCAAAACCTATCTCTAATCTACTCAGGTGGTGAAGTTTTTATTTTTGGTGCCCTATTAACGATGGCTCTTTACCAACTAACAGTTTTTTTGATTCGAAGAGAAGAAAAAAGTAGTTTTTACTTTTCAATGTTTTGTTTTTTGACTGGATTACGACTTGTTGTATTAGATAATTATTATATTGTTTATATATTTCCAAACTTTCCTTGGGAGCTAATGCAACGAATCGATTATGGTTCTGCTCCGCTTATGGCGAGTTTTTTTCTCAGTTTTTTGCAGAGCCTTTTTCCTGGAAAATCAGACGTACCTAAGTGGATCGTTCAATTATCCTGGGCGATTGCGGTTCTCTTCTTAATTTTTGTTATCTCTTTTCCTGCAAAAATATTTACCGAAGCAAACCTAGTTTCTTTAGTAATTATTTTATTTTTTAGTATTTGTTCGTTTTGGATTTCATTTAACTTATTCCGCCAGAAAAAAAAGGACACTGGATTTCTTTTTTTTGGAACCGTACTTCTTTTGATAGGTTCTACACATGATGCTTTGGCTGGTAATAATGTTTTTCAAGCCCAACCAATTATGCCGTTTGGATTATTTTTCTTCTTTTTATTCCAAAGTATTCTTTTAGCTCGTCGAAACGCACGTATCTATTCCTCAATGGAAAGCCTAACTACAGAGTTGCAGGAGATCAATCATAGACTAGATTCATCTAACAGAATCTATTCGAAATTTGTTCCTCTCAGACTTTTAGAGCTCTTTAATGAAAATCATTCAGGGAAAATCAAAAGAGGTGATTTTGTTACAAGAAAAATGACTGTTTTATCTTCAGACATTCGAGATTTTACTTCTATTTCAGAGGCATTGAGTCCAGAAGAAAACTTTTTGTTTTTAAATGATTATTTGAGTCATGTTGGACCAATCATTCGTGCTCAAAATGGTTTTATTGAGAAATATATCGGAGATGCTGTTTTTGCTTTATTTGATCGCAAACCGGAAGATGCGATTACAGCCGCAATTCAGATGCACCATTCCATCGCCAAGTGGAATGCGGAAAACACAACACACCGCGTACCAAAAATTCAGATAGGAATCGGAATTCACTTCGGCGAACTTATGTTAGGTATAATTGGTGAAGAGCAAAGGATAGAAAGTGCCGTTTTATCCGACTCGATGGGTGTTGCAAACTCTCTGGAAGCAATGACAAAAAAGTATGGCGCAAAGATTATACTTAGCCTAGATGCATTATTGGAACTTCAAAATCCTGACTCCTATCCCCACCGGATTTTGGATTTTATAAAACTTCCATCAAAAGAAAGGTTAGTTGGTATCGCACAAATTCTTGTTGAGGGTTTAGAAGAAAATTTTGAAGCCAAGGTCCAATCTAAAATTACATTCGAGACCGCTGTAAATGCATTCTGGGATGGCGACTTTGAATTGGCCGAACGAGAGTTCTCTCGTGTTGTCGAGAGGGATCCAAAAGACAAAGCGGCGGTGCTCTATTTGGAAAAAACCAAGGATTGTCTTAAAAATGGCCCTCCACCTGGCTTTTCCAAGGGTGTTTTGTCATAAAAATGCCTAAGAATCGACCTAATTTTTAAAAAGTTCTTGATTGAATGCTCTAAATGAACGAGAGTCAGTAATACGGAGCAAGCCATGACACAAGCAACAATTTCCAAAGAAACGGAATCCACTAAAACTCTGATCCAGACCAAGAGTTTCACTCCATCCGATATCGATCGAATTTTTTCAGCTCAAAAGAAAAAGGCACAAGAACTCAAACTAACGAACTATAAACAGCGAATTCTAAAGCTTAAAAAGTTAAAATCTGTAATTTTCAAATATCAGCCCGAAGTACAAAAGGCACTCTTTTCAGATTTTAAAAAATCAGCTAGCGAAGTTGATATAACTGAAGTTTTGCCTGTGATAGGTGAGATAAACGATGCCATTCGCCACCTAAAGCATTGGATGAGACCAGTTAATGTTTATACTCCACCAACTTTGTTAGGTTCTACGAGTAAGATGATTTATGAACCAAAAGGTGTTTGTCTCATCATAGCTCCATGGAACTATCCATTTCACTTAGCTATGGCTCCTATCGCTGCTGCAATTGCCGCAGGAAATACAGTGATGCTAAAGCCTTCTGAGTTTACGCCCCATACAGCTCATGTTTTGAAAACAATGCTCACGGAAATTTTTACAGAGGATGAAGTAGCAGTATTCGAAGGCGAGGTAAATGTTGCAACTGCCCTTTTGGAAAAACCATTTGACCATATCTTTTTTACTGGATCCACTCCGGTTGGAAAAATTGTGATGGCTGCTGCGGCTAAACACCTTACGACGGTTACGTTAGAGTTGGGAGGAAAGTCTCCAAGTGTTGTTGCAGAGGATGCGGATATTAAACTTACTGCAGAAAGGATTATGTGGGGTAAATTCTTGAACGCAGGCCAAACCTGTGTTGCTCCTGACTATCTTTTAATACCAGAATCTAAAGTAGAAGAGTTTGTAAAGTATGCAAGGGAAGCTACAGAAAAATTCTTTAAATCGAAAGAAGAAAATTTTTCAAACAACCAAGACTTTTGCAGAATTGTGAACGCAAAAAATTTCCAAAGAGTTTCCGGTTACATTGACGATGCTCTCAAAAAAGGTGCAAAGGTTGCCTATGGTGGAAAAGTAAATGGGAATGATAACTTTATTGCTCCTACTATACTAACAAATGTTCCTCGAGAATCAAAAATTATGGAAGATGAGATTTTTGGACCATTGTTACCTATAGTTACTTATAGTTCCCTAGATGAAGCAATTGAAATTATCAATTCGAAACCAAAGCCACTCGCACTCTATATCTTTACAAAAAAGAATGGAACAGCGAAATATGTGTTAAAACGAACTAGTTCTGGTGGAGCAGTTGTAAATGATGTCATGCTTCATTTGGTGAATCCTAACTTACCGTTTGGTGGTGTTAATCATTCAGGGCACGGAAGTTATCACGGAATTTATGGTTTTAAGACTTTTTCACATGAAAGATCGGTTCTCCAAACGCCAAAAGTATCTATTGTGAAGTTGATGTACCCACCTTATACTGGTTTTGTGAGAAAAATTGTAAGTTTAACCACCAAGTGGTTCGTTTAATTTTCTGGGCGTTCCCAAGCGTTTAAAAACGCTTGGGCGGGCTTTTCGTTCCAATCCAAACACCGGCTCATTTGAGAGAAAGGGTGTTTGGATTTTCACTACAATCCCTAACGCATTGTCCCGATATCTTCCGATAATTCATTGATTAATATCAACTAGCTTCGATTTCATTTGGAATGACTAAATTGGTTAGATGTTAAACTTGGAAAGATCATGCAGAAAGGATTATCCAATCATATCGAAACTCTTAAATCCTTGTGGAAGAGTGAACCTTTTCAATTGGGAATTCCTGTCATCGATCTCCAACATATCTGGCTTGTTCATATTCTTGTAGAGCTAGAAGAAAAAATTTTGGAAGCCGATGAAACGGGTGAGGCTGTTGATGTCCAACCCTCTTTCAAAAACGCTAATCTCAATTTAAAAA
>JALOTI010000143.1 GCA_025457985.1 Leptospira sp. | reverse complement strand
CATTAATCCGGATAACCCGACTGGAGCGGTTTATCCAAAAGAGATTATGAGAGAGATCGTCAAAATATGTGAAAAGTATGATATTATACTTATCTGTGATGAGACCTATGCCCATGTAAACTACTCTGAATGGGGCAGTATCCACCTTTCAGAAGTTATAGGGGATAAGGTTTGTGGGTTTGCGTTACGCTCCATTTCTAAAGAATTCCCTTGGCCTGGTGCAAGATGCGGATGGCTTGAGATTTTCAATAGAAAGAATGACCCGATTTTTGATAGATATATTAAGTCTTTGTTGGATGCAAAGATGTTGGAAGTTTGTTCAACTACTCTTCCTCAGCTTTCCATACCGAGGGTCTATTCACATCCAAAGTTTTTGGACCATTTGAAGTTTAGAAATGAAAAATTCAAAAGAAGAGCAGAGAAGGCTACTTCATTGTTAAGTGGAATTCCAGGTGTAAAGGTAATTCAACCGAAGGGTGCGTTTTATCTAACGGTTCTCTTTGATGACGGCATACTTGGAAGTAATATGACGCTTCCCATTACAAATCAGGAAGTATCAGAGTTTATTCAAACACAAATAAAGACTGCAGCACTCGATAGACGATTTGTATTATACCTTCTTGGATCTGTAGGCATTTGTGTTGTTCCACTTAGTTCTTTCTGTTGCAATCGAAATGGATTCCGTGTTACACTTCTAGAGGAAGATGATACAAAATTTGAATGGATTTACAAAACTTTAAAATCTTCTATTCAGAGTTATTTAGCTTCGTAAATGAATCAGCTTGGTCGGCATAAAATTGGAATCTTTGACTCTGGGTTAGGCGGACTATCCGTTCTAAGAACTATTTGGAAAGAGATCAGTAACATAGACTTTATCTATTTTGCCGACTTAAATCATGCGCCTTATGGCCGACGTTCCAAAAAGGAAGTTTTAACTCTTTCCACTCAGGCTTTTGAATTTTTACTCGAAAAAAATTGTGATGCAGTGGTCTTTGCTTGTAATACCGCCACATCGGCTGCCGCTCGCTTTTTGCGGGAAAACCACCAAATCCCAATCTTTGGAATGGAGCCCGCTGTAAAACCTGCTGTTTTGGAAAATCCGCTCGAAACTATATCGGTATTTGCCACTGAACTGACGTTACGTGAAGAAAAATTTCACAACTTAGTTGCAAGCCTACCTACTGAAAATGAAGTTTTGACAGTTCCCTGTGAGGGTTTGGCAAAACTTATTGATGAAGATGAATGGGATCTTGCCTGGGATCTTTTGAATCAAAAAATACAGAGTGTTTACCCTCGTTCAAAAGTTTTTGTTTTGGGTTGTACTCATTATGTATTTCTCAAAGAACGGATTTTGTATAACTACCCAGATGTGAAAATTTACGATGGAAATCTAGGTACATCCAATCATATTAAAAAAGTATTAAACTTAGAAAATTGTTCCGAATCCTTTAATCAATTAGATATCCTTTTAAATACTTCCAATTCCCACTATGTTCATTTGGCAAATCGAATCACAAAAACGATCACTCCTAATTTTACCCTTTCTTTAACAAATACTCAAGTAGGTAATCTGCATGTCCAATCCAACTAATATAACATACAAGGATGCAGGCGTAGATACTGAAAAAGGTCAAAATTTTGTAAAAAATATAAAAGACAAGGTTCAAAGTACGCACGATAAAAATGTGTTAGGTGGATTAGGTGGTTTTGCTGCCTGCTATGACGTTAGTTTTTTAAAAGATTACAATCAACCCATTTTGTTATCGGGAACAGATGGTGTTGGAACAAAACTCCAGCTCGCAAAACTCCTAAATAAACATGACACGGTAGGTATCGATTTAGTTGCCATGTGTGTGAACGATATCCTCGTAAATGGCGGTAAACCTCTTTTTTTTCAAGATTATATCGCCTGTGGAAAACTAGATCTTCAAAAAATGGAACAAATTGTAACAGGTATTGTTAAAGGTTGTGAGTTTGCCGGATGTTCTTTGGTAGGTGGCGAAACAGCGGAGCACCCAGGTGTTATGCCTGATGAAGAGTATGATTTAGCAGGTTTTGTTGTTGGAGTTGTGGAAAAAGAAAAGATGATTGATGGCTCGTCTATAGTTCCAGGCGACGTTGTTCTAGGACTCCATTCATCTGGACCACATAGCAACGGTTTTTCGTTACTAAGGAAATTACTTTTGCCAAATGGTAAACTCCCAACGGATTCGGAATCATTAACTTTCCTTGAAGAGAAGGTCTTTGTGCCTACCAAAATTTATGTAAAGTCGGTTTTACGAGTTTTGGAGAAGTTTAAGATCAAGGGTATGGTTCATATCACAGGTGGCGGTTTTTATGAAAATATCCCAAGGGTTCTGCCAAAAGGTATTGGGGTAAACATTGATACTCTACCTAAGTCTGATGTATTTGATACTTTGATTTCTAGATTTAATCTTTCGTTGATAGACATGTATTCCACATTTAATATGGGAATTGGTCTGGTTGTAATCGTAGAACCAAACCAAGCGGATCAAGTGATTGAGGCATTTCAAAATGAGGGTGAATCGATTTCTGTTCTTGGAGTTACAACAAACGATAGTAAGATTATCGTAAAAGGTTTAGAAAAAGACTAAAAAATATAAAGAAAGGTTTTATACTTTAAACCGGTTTCACTATTCTGCAATTTTTCCATCTGTTTATACGTTTTATTTTAATCCTATAGTCTCAAAGAACTCGCGATACCTTCTGCCGGATTCAAGTAGAATCGGATTCTCAAAACTGAATTCAATCGTACCAAACCTTTGGAATTGGATTTTGTATTTCTTTTTTTCCAGAACCACAAACACGTATTGAGCAAAGGCCTCTGCAAAGGTATCATCTCCGTTTGTTGCTGCATATAGACTCACAAAAGCCGAATTTTTTAATTTACGATAGATGGAGAGTCCCTCTGGAAAAATCTGCATAACGGGAGTTTTGTTGTAAAATTTGATTTTGGATCTTTCGGGAAAAAAAGTATGGTCGTACAAAGATTCTGTTTCCGTGATCCATACATCTTTAAAGAGTGGGAACTTGGAAAAATCTCTGAATTCCGCTTGGAAACTCGGAACCTGATTTTTTATTACCGACACTATATGACCAAGTTCATGTAATAAAATAAATTTGAGAGTGTCTTCCATTCTGTTTTCATCTGATATCTGAACAGATAAACGTTCGTTAGTGTTTGAATGGAAAACTGTATTGTCTTTATAACTTGCCCAATCGTTCCCAGGCAATGTAATTAAATCGGTATCTAAATAGATAATTCCTCCCACCGTATTTTTGGATTCATCGATTACAAAGGAAGTGAGGCCGGTAGATCCCAGCCCTTTGATAAAATAGATTCCATAGATATATTCTTCCAAGATAGATTCTACTGGTTTTGGAAAATTTAAATTTTGAAGTATCAAATCAAATTTTGCTTTTTCCTTTGAGGATTCGGGAATTTCGTCTACTCCATCTATCGTATTTACCTCAGTGAGAACTTTCAAACGGAGAGGGTCTAGACTATAACTTCGATTTCTCCAATTTGGAATCCGTTTGGGAAGATTCTTTGCAAAAAGACCTTCTGATTCGCTAGCCCATTTTGCATATGGATTGGGTTGAATCTGGGAACCCGATGGTTGGTAACAATTTAGAAATGATATGAGGAACACAATTAAACTATAAACAATTGCTTTCATAGGCCGATGGTATTTGTATATGATTCGGTTTTTGGGTCTATGCTTTTTTTCTCTCCTTCCACTACTTGCAGAAGTCAATCCATGGAATCTCCGACCTGATGTTCGAATTCTTTCCCGAAAAGAAGTCTCTCATATGGTCGTCGAAACGCGAGTGGACCATGTACGTTTGACCCTAATTGTTTCCGAAAGATTTCCCTACAATTATAAAATGATGTCGTTCCCACTCTACTTTCGTTTGGAGGATGAGAAAAAAGCCCTAGAACTCGCGAATCAAATGGACAAGTATTTGGATTCTGGAAAAGCTTTCACCATCACGCTAAATGGGTCTGAAATTCAGTCCTTACTGTGGGGAGAGCCTTAATTGTCTCAAAGTTTATACCGTTATCTCAAGGATATTTTTAAAGCTCCCAATCAATCAACGGTTCAGATTCTCAAACTGATTGAACCAAGATATGATAAGGAATATACGTATTATTCATTTCTGATTCATTTTTTTGTTTATTTGTTACTGGTTATCCCTGGACTGGATGCAATCCGTATAGAAATCCTTCCGATTCTTTTATGTGTTTCTATAGCCAGGCTTATTCTTCTATTACAATATTATACAAAAACTATTTCTCTGCCATTTATGATTTATTCGATGCGGCATGACGTCTTCGAGTAAGTTGTAGATACATGCATGTATCGGATGGTCTCAGGTTAATTTTCGTAGCTAAGTAAGCTTATTGTTAGCATATAGGGTGTTTGAAAGTTAAATGAACCTGCTTGCTGATGTGACTGCATATTAAAACCACTGAGTTGCTGATGTCGGTGTGATGAGCAGATTTCGTTAAGTCGATACTGGAACGCCTAGCTAAATTTCATTCTGTCCACGCGTACCAGCCCTGACATCGCTGAAGGAGTTAGATTGTTAGCCGAGTGTATCTCGGGCATTTTTCGGCAAATAACATCAGTAGACGACACAAAGAGTTGAAATCTTCTGTTGAAATAAGAACTTCAGCAGACATTTCCTAAACTTTTGTACTACCCAACAATGGCAAAAATATCCACGTCTCATTTCATAAATAACAACAAATCGGTTAATACGAAGTTAAATTATTGCAAAACGCACGTTATCGGGCAATACTGTTAGCATTTATCGTCGACGTGCCGGGTTTGTACGAGGAACTCGTACAATACAGTGAACGTGGACTGTATAATACTTTTTGCTGACAGCGGTAGTCGGACAGTAACGTTTTAACCCAGTAGTCATGGTCTCTGTTGCCTTGGTGAATTGAAGCTAGCATTGACCCGCCAGTTCGACTACTATCAGAAGACGCAACTGCTCCCAGACGACCGCTGCAGACGCCGCCGCTACAGTCCAAAGGTCGCTCGTATTCTGTATCAAATGTGTAGACGTCTTTCATATTGTTATCATCGACGCCACCGTCGTTACCACGGTAACGCGCACGCCAGCACAGTCCGATTGCGAGCAGTATACACAAAGCCAGGGTAGTTACATGCGTTCCGACGACTGCCCACGTCAGTTCACTTACGGTAAACATCCGGTCCCTGTCTCGGCTTATGTCATTTGTTTCCGTTTCCGGCGGAAATAAATCGACGGCTTCGTTTTCATCTATTTCCGACAGTGGAGCGTCATCTGGCGAAAAAACGGATAGTCTAGTTGGCGACGCACTGGGCGACATCTGTTGCTATAGAAACCAAATTTAATATCGCTATTTGTTAATAAGATTCCACATTCAGACGAAATGTAGGCAAACTAATAAGGTAATGATGAAGACAGATAATGTCTAGGTCTTTCTGCAAGGGTGAGGCTTCTTTAGTAAGGCATCTGTGTTAACATAACGAATAAGCTGTGAATTTGCATCAATTCGTAACCTTCGTCACACTGTGATCAACATCTCACGTCTGTGAGTTACTTCATACGTCACTTTGACCTTTGACCTGGGCCAGCCACCGGAAGCATGTAGATGTAGATGTAATCCATGTAGATGACGTCCGTAGCGTTGGCATCATGACTATTCTTGTAG
>JALOTI010000142.1 GCA_025457985.1 Leptospira sp. | reverse complement strand
TTACGATAGACAAAAAGTTTATCAATCGAAAGCGAGAAAGATTTTTGAGTTTGTTTTTGAGTTTTGGGATTAGGATTCCAAGTTTGAATTCTCTTTTTTGAAAGAAAACAAAACTCGGATTATTGGAATAGAGGGCGTTCGTAATTTTCTTCTTCTCGTCTTGAGATCTCGGTGTCGAGGACACGAATCAAACTACCAAGATCATTTAGTACCCATTTGTCGATAAGGCGACCTTTTTCTCGTCCTGACCATTTGTTTAGGAACAAAAATCCAAACAGATCTTCACCGTATTCGTATGCAACAAAACGGCCGTTCCTTCTTCCCGTTGAATTTTCCAATCGAATCGTCATAAATCTTGTACCAATAATCAGAGAAAAAAAAATAGTACAAGCAATTTTTTTTGCTAAAGGATTTTCCAGTACTCACGATACTCATATCGGGGAAAGGATAACTGCCACGGACGGCGGAAACTTCTTACATAAAAAAACCCCACGAACCAACAAGCACGGAGGCTTACCATGGATTTTTATCCCGAAATGAACCTAGAGTTTAAAAGCTCTTTTGCCCGCACAAACCAGTTTTACGCAAATACGGACGACAATTCCCTTCTCCCTAAAAAAGGCCTTGTAGCTCGCAATCTCCTCAATCTAGAACAGATGAAGAAACTCAAAGAAATCCGTAAACGCCACCTCAAAAAATCGGCTCAGCGCGATAATTTTATTTGGGACTAAACCGATTCTAAAATCTGCAAAAATCTCTTGACCGTCTAAAAGTTTGACAATATCCTAAAGACCGCTTTTAGATGGAGAGATATGGCAAACAACCTTGCAGAAGTTTATAAAGAATCCGCCGAAAAATTCGGACCTAGACCCGCGTTCTGGTATAAAAACGCACAGAAGGAATACACAGCCCTCACGTATAAAGAGCTCTACGAAGACGGTTTAGCTTTAGCTGAGGCCCTCGTTGACTTGGGTGTTAAGGCTAGAGACCATGTGGGAGTGCTCGCCGACAACCGGGTGGAATGGATTGTTGCGGACTGTGCGGTTCTCTTAGCTGGTTGTGCCAATGTTCCTAGAGGCTCGGATATCACAGATTCAGAAATTGTCTATATTCTGAACCACTCGGAAGCAAAGGTTGTCTTTCTCGAAAACGACAAGGTTTACGAAAAGTTCAAAAATAACAAATCGCAGCTAAAGACTGTTAAGACCATTATCATTATGGACAAAGATTCCAAACTGAAAGCCAGTGCGGGACTCGTTCACTTCCAGGACCTCCTCAAAAAAGGTCGCGACCTTCGAGCCAAAGGCAAAAAGGAAGCTGAGAAGAGAATGGCTGGAATCAAACCTGATGATCTCTTCACTTTAATTTATACTTCGGGAACAACTGGAATGCCAAAGGGAGTGATGCTTATGCATTCCAATATGATCCACCAAATGCACTATGTGGTTCCCAAGGTTGCAAAGGTTTCACCTGACGATCGTATGCTTTCCATTCTTCCTGTTTGGCATATCTTCGAAAGAGTGGTGGAATACTTTGCCATCATTAACGGCGGTTCTACGTATTACACGAAGGTTACGGAATTACGGAACGATATTCAGAAAGCAAGACCAACCTTTATGGCTTCTGCACCAAGGGTTTGGGAAAGTATCTACAATGGAATTTATACAAAGATCAATGATCCTAAACAAACTCCACCCGTTAGAAGGCTTCTATTCAATGTGGCTTACTTCTTTTCAAAACACTACTATGCATCGATTCGTTTTTTAAAAGGACTCGAAGTAGACTACGAAGGAAGAAATCCAATCCAATCCCTATTTTTGGGACTAGTTTCGATTTTAAAACTTTTACTAACTGGTCCCTTTACGGTAACAGCTATTTCACTACTGGCGGCGCTGTTTGTTGTACCCGAGGGAAGTGCGTTAAAGACTCCGCTATACGTTCTAGCGGGTCTTGGTGTTCTCTTTAACTCATTGACTCTGGACCGAATTGTATTGTCCAAAATCCGACAAGCAACTGGTGGTCACCTACGGGCTACACTTTCTGGTGGAGGCGCTCTACAAAAACACGTGGATGCTTTCTTTATGGATATTGGGATTACGGTTTTGGAAGGATATGGAATGACAGAAACGGGTCCTGTGATCTCAGCTAGAACCTTTGATCGACCCATTATGGGTTCTGTTGGGGATGTTGTCCAACTCAGCCAAGTTCAAATTCGTGACGAATCCGGAAATGTTCTCTGCCATATCGATGACAAACGCAATATCTTGAGCGGAAAGATGGGCGTTAAGGGAGTTGTCCACCTCAAAGGACCACAGATCATGAAGGGTTACTATAAAAATCCGGACGTTACCAAAAAGACAATCGTAGATGGTTGGATGAACACGGGCGATATAGGTATGGTGAATTTCAAAAAAACCATCACTCTAACTGGTCGTGCCAAAGACACCATTGTGTTACTTGGAGGTGAAAACGTAGAGCCAGTTCCAATCGAAAATAAAATCGATGAATCACCTTATATCAAACAGTCGATGGTAGTTGGCCAAGACCAAAAAGTGCTCGGTGCCATCATTGTTCCTGATTTTGATATGTTGGTTCCGTGGGCTGAAGAAAATGGAATCACCGATACAAAACCTGAGAAGTTGATTGCAAACCCGAAGGTTGTAGATTTTTACAAAAAAGAAGTTCGAAACTACAACAGTGTCAAAACTGGATTCAAAAATTTTGAACAAGTACAATATGTAACTCTCGTGACTAAACCATTTGAAGTTGGTGATGAACTCACAAACCTAATGAAGATGAAGCGTCACGTAATTACAGAAAAATACAAAGACAGAATTCTGGAGCTCTACAAAAACAGTTAGTATGACTCCTTTTGCTGAAATCTTTCATGGAGACCGCATCTTGGAAATCAAGATGCAGTCCAATGAAAAAAACACATTTGATTTTGAAGCGTTTGTCCTTTTCCAAGAAATTCTAAACAAACACGCAAACAATCCAGATTTGCGAGTTTTACTTTTTACGTCTGCCCAGGCTCAGTTCTTTTCAAATGGAATTGAACCAACCCTGATGTATGGAAAGTCAGAGGCTGATGTAAGAAAGTCCGTTGAACAGTTGTTACGAACAGCTCAGACATACTTTCACTTCCCCGTTCCAACTATCGCTGTGATCAATGGACATTGTATGGCGGCAGGAGCCGTCTTCGCATTATTCTCTGATTACCGATACATGGTAGACAAGGGCGGAAGGATTGGATTTTCCGAAGCCATTGTTGGTCTCAATTTTCCGTCCATACCTACCGTAGTTTTACAGGCTTTAGTGGGTGTTACAGCAACTCGTGATCTACTTTTTACAGGCAAACAGATGAAGGGCCCAGAAGCTAAAGAAATCGGACTTGTAGATGAACTTTTTTCTGCAGAGGATTTATTTCCTCAATCCCTGAAATTTGCGGAATCACTTTCCAAACTTACTTACAATTCAAGTCGTGGAATGAAGTCTGCCATGAGGGAGCCGTATCGTTCTCAAATGGAAGCATTGTTTTCGTCGGATGCAGATCTATTTACAAAAGTGATCTTATCACCTGATGGACAAGAAGGGTTTTTATCTCTCATCGAAAAACGAAGACCAAAATTTCTGACGTAACATATTTCAAAAATGTATGATCCCGTCAAAGATGGAATCCACAAAAATACAACAGGGGTTCGTTTTTCTGAAATCGAGCCACCTCAGGAATTCAAACATCTAGTCCATAATTTTTGGGAAATCAAAACCAATCATCAATTAAATGAAGATTTTGTTTTGCATGTAATTCCCGATGCCTGTGTAAATATTTTATTCAACGTACTAGATCCAAAAATTGCGGCGATAACTATGCGAAAGACAGAATATGTTGCCCTAAACCTTGGAAAATGGTTTCACTATGCCGGAGTTCAACTGTTACCTGGAATGTGGAACGGAAATCCGAGTGAGATTTATTACGGCTTCGTCGATACACCATATAACGGTGATTTGCCGTTGGTAAATACAGCAAAAAGTTTGAAAGATTTGGCGTTTCCGGACTATTTCCCCATTTTTTCGAATCTCGTTTCGAAACTTTGGAAAGAAGGAATTATAAATCACAACGAAACACTTAGCCGCATCCTTTTGGATATAGATGAGATTGAATCCGTAGAAGAGATGGCCGCGAGTGTAAATCTCTCACCCAGACAATTGCAACGTAAAATCAAACAAAGTACCGGTTTTTCACCTCACGATCTTTTAAAAATCTTAAGACTGCAAAAATCTTTCAAAGGCAATTATTTAGATCATTATGTGGACCAGTCTCATTTCATTCATTCGTTTAAAAAAATTACTGGTTATACTCCAAAAGAATACTTCAAACATTTTGATGTCTGATTTCTACAATACCAATCCTCTGCAGTAAGTTACACTGATATTAACTTCAACAAATACTTTAAACAAGGTAGGTTTAGTTTATGTCAAATCCCAATGCAATAGGGTGGTTCGATATCTATGTCGACGATTTAAAACGAGCAAAAAAATTCTATGAGAAAGTCTTTGAACAAGACTTGGTTGAATTAAAGGACCCAACAGGCGAAACCCAGATGTATGCGTTTGAGGGAGATCGAAACGCATACGGAGCTTCCGGGGCTCTTGTTAAGTCCGCCTATGCAAAGCCAGGTGGAGGCGGCAGTTTGATCTATTTCAGCGTAGATGATTGTGCCCTTACAGAAAAAAAAGTAAACTCTGCGGGTGGAAAAATCATCCGTCCAAAATTTTCTATAGGGGAATTTGGATTTGTTACGATCTGCGAAGACACAGAAGGAAACAAAATCGGTCTGAACTCGATGAAATGAGTCGGTGAAAAACGTAGATTCGATACATTTTTTCGAATCTACCAAGATATGCATGGTGGATTGAGATTTTTGATTTAATCGATATTCAATCTACCATCGTATACAGTTTGTCCAATATCTGCATCACTGTATTTTTAAATTAGGCTCCAACTGCCTCTCTTCAGTTGACTCTTGAGATAAACATAGAAGGCTAAACAAAACGGGGAAAAGATGTCAGAAAATCATTATTACAACGCAAAAGACTTGGGAAAATTTGGCGAAATCGGACGAACCAATCCAGCCCTCGCAGATAAATTCTTTGGATACTACAATGCCGTTATGGCAGAGGGGGCTCTGTCGGAAAGGGAGAAAGCATTGATCGCTCTGGCTGTGGCACATGCATTAAAATGTCCGTATTGCATAGATGCTTACACAACAACATCACTCCAAAAAGGTGCCGATGAAGCACAAATGAACGAAGCTGTTCATGTAGCAGCAGCAATGGCGGCTGGTATAAATTTGGTCCATAGTGTACAAATGCAGAACAAAATCGACGAACTTTCCTTTTAATCATGGATGTAATAGAACAGCTTTCCGCCTTACAATCGTATTCTGGTAAAAAATTCTCAGATACGGTAGGACGAACAATCCAAGCAAGATCGATAAAAACATTCCAAATCAACGTCGGAAAATGGTGTAACCAGGCTTGTCGGCACTGCCACGTAGATGCCTCTCCCAAAAGAACCGAAATGATGGATTTGGAGACGGTCGAACTCTGTTTGGAGGTCATCAAAAAAACACCTGGAATCGAGATAGTCGACATTACGGGCGGAGCACCTGAAGGAAATCCAAACTTCCAAAAACTTGTATTAGGTGCTAAAAAATTAGGAAAACATGTAATTGATCGTTGTAATCTTACAATTTTGGAA
>JALOTI010000141.1 GCA_025457985.1 Leptospira sp. | reverse complement strand
CACTCCAAGTATCCTTGTTTCAATTCTGATTGGTAGTATTCACCAAGGGAGCTACTCATCAGTTTTACTGTCTCTCGTATTTCCAAAGGTCCCCACTGTTTGGTCCCTTCGGACTTAATAGGATTTTGGTAACTGACGCTTGAACAAAAATTTGCAAATAACAATGAAATACAGAGAAGGGTTCGATGAAAGATCTGAAAGAAAAACGATTTATTTTTTGCCATCTGCGTAAACCTACTCAGACGGCAAAATTATTGCAATGAATTAAGGGAAACCGATACCTAAACAATTTCTGAATTTCACAAGAGTTTCTAAATACTCTAATTGAACTGTTTCATATCTATCCTTTTCTTCCGAATAGAGTGTTTCCGAATCAATCCAAATATTGATATTGATTTTACCTTCTTTCATCCGTATGTATTCTTTATTAGAGGCCGATTTAGCTCTTTGGACAAGACTAACTCGTGTATCTATTTCATTTCGTTTCACACGGATTTGAGAATTCAAATCTTCCTTCTCCAATTCTAAAAGTTTGATTAGGTCATTCCATTCTGTTATTGTAGACCGAATCTCTGATTCAATTTCCTCTTCTCTGTTTTTCCTGAGTCCACCATCAAATGGATTTACAGTTAAACCAACCGAAACCTGGGCCCAATTATCTGTTGTAAATTGGTTGTTGTTTAAGTAATAAACACCAGCTTTTCCTGTTAGTTTGGGAAGTGCCTCATATTGAATCCCCTTTTTCTTTTCTTCAAGGGCTTGGATCTTTTTTTTCAAGGCAATGATTTCAAGTCTTTCCTGATCTTTGCCCTCTCCGCTTGTTACGAATAAATCATTAACTCCTGGCAGAGTATCCACCCTTATTTTTTCTTCCAATCCAAGTAACCTTCCTAAATTAAGCAGTGCGATCTGTTCCTTTTCCTCTAGGTCGGCAATTCCAATTTTAGTTTGTGTGATCGTTTGATCGATTCGAAAGAGTTCGGATTCTGAAACTTGGCCGAGGAAGAACAATCGTTTTAACTCTGATTGGCGTTTCGTTAGGTTGGATTTAAGAAGATCTAGATTTTGGATTTTTGTTCGAATCTTAAACACTGTTATGTAGGCGAGCAGAGAATCAGCTTGTGCAGTCTCTACCGCTCTTTTGGATGCTAATTTACTTGCTTCTTCCGAAAAGGAAAGTGCCTTCTCAACTGCAAACCAAACGCTTGGATCGAATATTGTCTGTTGGATTTCTACTCCTCCAGTCCAATACGATTTGTGAATTCCTGGAACAATTTGGATCGCAGCATTTGGAACTAATGTCCTATCCCTTTGTATCTGTTCTACGGACACTCCCAGTTTAGGATAATAGGTTGCCTTTGTAACATAGTCTTTTTCCAGAACTTTACGTTTGTATTCCTCGTATGCAAGTTTTACTCTTGGAGACTCCGAAGCAAGTTGGATTACATCTGTCCAAGTGATTGTTTTTACTGCTTCTTTTTCTTCCGCTTGCAGTGGAATCACAACCAGAAAAAAACCCAAGATTGCCATTTTAAGTTTAGAATTTCTTTGTTTTACAGGTTTTTCTTTGTATAACAAATAATATGCTGATGGAATTACAAATAGAGTTAATAAAGTCGAAACCAAAAGCCCAAATATCATCGTGTATGCGAAGGGTGGCCAAAGTGTTGCGTCTGTTACAGCTAAAGGCAATAATCCTGCAATTGTGGTTAAAGTTGTTAGGAGAATGGGCCGGATTCGTTTTTGTAAGGAATAAACGATAGAGTTTTCCAAACTCTCTCCCTCACCTAAGGACGATCCTATATAATCTAATATAAGAATTCCATTGTTTACCACTATCCCTACAAGGGCAAAAATTCCAAGTAGAGACAAAAATCCAAAGGGTTTTCCAGAAACACCAAGCCCGATGACCACTCCGATTATACAAAGTGGAACAGTTAACAAAATGATTCCCACTTTTTTCCAGGTACCAAATTCTAAGAGTAAAAATCCAACGAGGAGAACAATGCCCAAAGGAGCAACTGCTAACAAGGAACGGTTTGCTTCTCCTGACTCTGAGTTTTCTCCTCCCCATTCAATCTGCACTGTTTTTGGGTAATTTTTAGATTGGATGAGTTTGGAGACTTCGTTTGCAACTTGATCAGCTGTAAATCCATCTTTGACTTCAGAAAATATACTAAACCCTGTTTTGCGATCCTTTCTATAGATCATGGAGGGTGCAAAGGACATCTCCATCTGACTCACTCGTTCCAATGGAATTGAATTTGTTCTTGTAGCTATGAAATCTGAGTCAGCTAAAGTCTTCGGATTGACTTTATCTAATTCAACCGTACGGATTACTATCGGTATCCCCCTCTCCCCGGCCAAAAAGGAACTCACATTGATCCCTTGGGTTTGAGCGAGTATAGACAAGGACAAGTCTGATCTCGTAGTTCGATAACGACTCAAAGAGGCATCGTCAGCTAATATTTGTAAGGACGGAGTTCCTACTCCTAAGTTGGAACGAATCACGCGTAATCCGGGAATTTTATGCATGCCTAAAATCAATTCATCATGTACTTTCTTTCTTTCAGACTCAGATTCGGAAAAAACTCGAATTTCAATAGGGGCTTTTGTTGGTGGGCCTTGTTTGAGTTCTGAAACAACGATATTTCCCTCTAAAAGCTCTGCATCAAAATAAGTTTCCAAATCTTTTTTAATTGCAAGATTTTCCTTCAAACTACTAGTTTTTACAATAAATTGAGCGATGTGAGGGCTATTTGGAGACTGTTCTACATTATAATAAAATAATGGAGTTGTTTGCCCAAGAAAGACACTGACAGACTTAATCCTTGGATCTAAAAACAAATGCGACTCAATTTTTGTGGCAACTTCTTTGGTCTTATCAATATTAGTTCCTTCAGGCAATCGCAAATCTATAAGAAGCTGGTCTCTATCTGCATCCGGAAAAAACTTTTTAGGAAGTTTTCCTAAACCTACAACACTAATCACAAGCAAAATAAAAGAAGTCAAAAGAACCAGACGGCTATTTGCTGGAATCCAATTGCCAATTTTAAAAGATATTTGTTCCAATCGAGATTCTGTCTTTTTTACCTTTGGTTTCAAAAAATAGAATCCGAGTATCGGTGTCACAAAAACTGCAAATACAAAACTAATGGCAAGCGTTAGCATATTGATAGTTGGTATGGCCCTTGTAAAATCTGCAGGACCTCCTGAGGAACCTAACATCGGAATAAAAGCAGCAAGTGTGGTTCCAGTAGCAGAAAACAATGGAAAGGCCAAGTTGGAAATGGAAGATTTGACAGCCGTTAGAGAATCAGTACCTGCATCTAGTTTTTCTTGAATACTCTCCAAAACTACAATCACATTATCTATAAGGAGACCCAAAGCCATAACAAAGGCGGCGATAGATATTTGATGCAAAACGCCACCAAACATTCCGTATACACCTAAACTGGTAATAGCTATCATGGGAACAAGAAGGCTAGATAAAAGACCCAGACGAAATCCCATCATTGAAACCAGGACAAGTGCAACAATGGCAACCCCTGAAACCAAGTTTCCACCCAATTCACGTAAACGTAGTTTTACATAATTTGGCTGAGAATTAATTATCTCTACTTTGATGCCAGGGTTTGCGTTTTGCCAAATTGCCACTGCTTCAGCAACTTGTTCACCAAACTCAACTAAATTTATATTCTTTTTTGGAACGATGCCGTATCCGATCACATCTTCTCCATTCCATCTCATTAAAGAATTTGGTGGGTTTTTATGCTTTTTTTGAATTTTAGCAAAACCACCTAACGGTTCTACCATGCCTGAACTTAAAGGGATCGGTAGGTCTTGGATGGACGTAAGGTTTTCAAACCAGGCATCCGTTTTGATAATGGCTTTTTTCCCATCAAATGGGAACGTACCGGGAGGAATATTGTGGTTTGCAAACCCGATCCAGTCCATTAAGAACTTTAAACTGAGTCCCCGAGATTCCAAATCCGTTTTTTTGACAAAGATGACTACTTCTTCCTCAGGATCCGCAATACGATTAACCTTAGATACCGAGGAAATTTGCATGATGGATTCTCTTAACGATTCCGTATTCTCTTTTAGAAAAACTGAGTCCCCACCAGAAACGGATATTAGAATTGCATCTTGGTCTAAAACCCTTCGGTTCAAACTCCATGCTAATATACCTGAAGGAAATCTAATTTGTAAGAGGGCATCCTCACACCTCTTCCACGAACTGTTTATAGATTCATCAGAACTCAAAGTATCCAGGAGTTGGATTTCTGCGACCATTACCTCTGGTCGAATCCTGATTTCTAGTTTTTTGATTTCAGGAACTTCAGCTAATGCCTCTTCAACGGGTACAGCTAAGAGTTTTTTAACATCCGAGACGGATGCTCCAGGATAGACTATTTTTACAACTCCATTTCTTTCTTTAAGCCTTGGATCTTCCTCTCTAGGCATAATAAAAAACTGTAATATTCCTAAGAATAGAAAGAAGATAGCAAAAGTTAGTATTAAACTTTTTTTCTCGATAATAAAATTGGATAGTTTCATATTTTTACCTTAACTTGAGACATGGGGACAGACTCACTCAAACGGGACTTTAAGAGCACATCACCAGCCTGTAGTTCACCAGAGATCAATATTCGATTGTTTTTAATCCCTAAAGTAGAAATGGGAATATGGTGTGAGACACCATCGATAACCTTTACAACATAGGTTTCTTCACCTAATGGTGAGTATATGGCTTCTGGCGAGACCATATACCCTTTTTTTCCTTTTATCGAGTAATATACTTCTAACTCGGAGGAATCGATCCACCCGACTGGGAATTGGAACTTTGCTGATACATCATTCCTAGAGTATGAGAGAGGAACATATATTTCCCGTGCATTTACGAAGGGCAATTTGACCAAAACTCGATTGGGTTTGGACTTCAGTATCTCTAGTTTTGCGGATTCGGAGAATTCTAGAGAAAAAGATCCAGGGGTTCTTTCCTTTTTGACTCTAGCTCGGGTTTTGATTTCCTCGACAAAGAAGCTATCTGCGAGTACTTCTCCCTCTGCCAAAATTGTGATTTCTGGTTTTTCGGGGATTTTGGAGCAGAAAAAAAATAGCAAAAGAAAGATAAGAGTAAATTTCATAAACGACCTCGACAAGTAGACATTGACTACTTTTTAATTTGGTCTGTCAAGAAAAAAAGTAGACAATGTCTATATTTTGAGAATTTTTTTATTTATGCTGAAAAAGAAAAAAGAAAAAACAGGTTACCACCATGGAAATCTCAGAGAAGCCATTTTAGAAGCTTCTTTGGATTGGATTAAAAAGAATGGTGTGGATTCTTTGAGTCTTCGAGAGATTGCAAAAAAACTCGGAGTGACCCACTCAGCTCCAAATAAACATTTCCCCAAAAAAGAAGTCCTTCTAGCCACTCTCATTGAACAGGGATTTATCGAATTTAAATCTTATTTAGAATCTAGTGGGGTGGAGATGGAAACCAAACCCAAAGAGGCTTTTATCCAAATGGGTCTGGGTTATATTCGATTTGCTAACAAAAATCCTGAAATCTATCGATTGATGTTTTCCCACACAATAGTCAATTTTATGGAATATCCCGGAATGCTAAAAGCAGGACAGGAAGCATTTATTAAGTTATGGAATTAATATCAGTAAGCTAAAGTTTCACGAAGCAGAAATAGAAATCGATAAGAATATTAGCAAGTCTAATTTGAATAATCACCTTGATGAAATACTCTACTTTTTTGAAACAAATCCT
>JALOTI010000140.1 GCA_025457985.1 Leptospira sp. | reverse complement strand
TATTATTACTGATGAAATTAAAGGAGGAGTAAACAAAGAAAAAATGAAAGCGCTTCAGCTTGCGATGGACAAGCTAGAGAAGACGTATGGCAAGGGAGCAGTAATGAAATTGGGAGATGAAGCTATTGAACAATTGGAGGTCATTCCTTCGGGTTCAATTGGGCTAGACATGGCATTAGGCATCAGTGGTTATCCGAAAGGGCGTATCATTGAGATCTATGGTCCAGAATCCTCTGGAAAAACAACGCTTACTCTTTCTGCAATTGCAGAAACTCAAAAGAAAGGTGGGATTGCTGCCTTTATTGACGCAGAACATGCGCTAGACCCTTCTTATGCAAGAAAGTTGGGAGTCAATGTCGATGACCTTTTGGTAGCCCAACCGGATAATGGAGAGGAAGCTCTTGAGATTTGTGAGTCCCTAGTGCGTTCCAATGCGATTGATTTGATCGTCATTGACTCTGTTGCGGCATTGGTTCCCAAAGCGGAGATTGAGGGTGATATGGGGGATTCTCATATGGGCCTGCAAGCCAGACTCATGTCCCAAGCACTTCGTAAACTTACAGGAACAATTTCTAAATCGAGTACCACGGTTATCTTTATCAACCAAATCCGAATGAAGATTGGTGTAATGTTCGGAAGCCCGGAAACTACTACAGGTGGAAATGCATTGAAGTTCTATGCTTCAATACGTCTCGATATTCGACGTATTGAGACACTAAAGGATAAGGAAGAGCCAATTGGAAACCGAGTGCGAGTAAAGGTAGTAAAGAACAAATGTGCACCTCCTTTCCGCCAGGCAGAATTTGATATCATGTATTCCAATGGAATCAACCGAGAGAGTTCACTCATCGATTTGGCAGTGAAACATGACATCCTTGGAAAAGCGGGATCTTGGTATTCTTACAATAATGAGAAAATTGGACAAGGGAAAGAACAAGTTCGAAACTTCTTCCTAGAGAATCCAGAGATTGCGCTGAAAATTGAAAACCAGATCCGAGATTTGAATAGCCTTCCACTCGTGGATACCCAGGCAAAAATACAAACTCGGGAAGTAAAATCAGTTGAGAAGGAAAAAGAGACAAAATCGAAACCCGTCAGTTTCTCTACAGAAGGAGAGATTGCTGTCGGCGAGTAACAGAGACTATACGGCTTTCTTTTTAGGAACTATTGACCGGCTTTGGGGGAAACTCCAATGCCGGTTTTTTTTTATTTTCTTTGTCATTTGAAGCCATTTATAAAAATTCGTATTTCAGTTATATTAAACTGCTAAGAAAAATATGAAATCTCCTAAGACAATTTCCTTTTCATTACTCGTATTCTTAATCCTTTCTTTTTTCAACTTAGGTTCTTGTGCTTCGAATACCTCTGTCTCACAGATCCAATCAGCAGACCTAGATATTCATAAGGAGTGGGCAGGAATCATTGGCGGCGATACCGACCATAGACAGTCTATGGATCGATCCTGGGAAAAACTTCTGTCTACACGATCACAAATCCAAACCCATCTAGATCAAAATCGTATTCAGTTTGGAACAAAGACAGTGGTTTACCCGTTTAGTGGGATAGATGTTTTAAATCTTTTTTCATTTTTTCCATCGGCTGAGCAATACATTCTATTTGGATTGGAGGATCCAGGTTATCCTTCAAATTACTCTCAACTAACAGAGAAAGAAAAACAAACGTTTCGAAAAGGGATTCTGAGTCTTTCTGAACATCTGGCTGGCAGAAATTATTTCACTTATAGGAAAATGAAGGAAGAAACAAAGAAGAGAGAACTAAATGGAGCATATCCAGTGTTTGTTGCATTTTTATCCAGAATGGGAAAAACCATCATTGACTCCAACGAAGAGACAATTAAAGGTCCAGACATCACCTATAAAGGGTTCACACTGCACTTGTTTGATCCTAACCTAAAACGAAGTCAAAAATTAACTTACTTTAAAATTTTTCTCACAGGAAAAGAGGGAGTTCCTGGGGACGGAATTACCGAATACTTTGGCAATCTAGGACCAAAAGCAGTTTTTACAAAGTCCGCAGAATATCTGTTCCATGGGGAAAAAAGATCTTTGTTTCGAGATCTAATTTTAAAAGATACGGAGCTCGTCGTCCAAGATGAATCGGGATTTCCCATCCGATTTTTCCCCAAAGAAACTTGGATACGAAAGATTTTAGGGCGATACGAAAAATCTTGGAATCTTTCAGGAGCAGTAACTCCTGAAGCTCAAAAAGAATTGAAAGAGCTCAGCGAAGAGGCGAACAACGATCCTCTACCCTTCCCTTTTGGTTACGGCGTACTAGGAACGAAAGACAACAAACAATCAGCTGTCCTGATCTTTCAAAAAAAATAGCCGTTGAGGCTATATCCTTATGTACAGCCTTTAGACAACCGTGCTAGGATCCCAACACGTGCGGAAGTTTTCATTCCAAGAATCAATCAGAGCTTTGTCTGAATGGTCCAATTCAAAATCAAATACGGAAGCATTTTCTTTAATTCTTTCTTTAGATTTTGATTTTGGAATCACAACGTTACCTGATTCCAAAGACCAACGAATCAAAATTTGTGCATTTGATTTGTTATATTTTTTTGCAATTTCCGAAAGCTTTGGATCCGCTAATTTCGATCCATGTGCCAAAGGACTATAGGCTTCTAACAGTATATTCTTATTTTTGCAATATTCCTTTAGATTTTGATCCTGCAAAAAAGGATGATACTCAACTTGATTCATTGCAGGCACTGTCCCTGATTCTCTAATTAGCTCTTCTAAATGGTTAACCATAAAATTGCTAACACCAATGGATTTTGCCTTTCCAGACTTCAGAATTTCCTCTAAAGCTTTCCAAGAAGCTAATCTTTTACCAGTCACAGGAAAATGTATAAGATACATATCTACATAATCTGTACTTAATTTTTCCAAAGATCGGTTCAAGGCAACAAAACTCGAATCATACCCTTGGTCTGCATTCCAAAGTTTGGTAACTAAAAAAATTTGATCTCTGGGAACACCGCTGTCTTTAATCGCTCTACCAACATCTGTCTCATTTCCATAAATAGCCGCAGTATCGATATGTCTGTAACCAACTTCTAATGCAGCCAAAACTGCCTCATAACACTCGCTAGGTTTAGATTTCCAAACACCGAGGCCAAGAACAGGAACGGATACGGACTGATTTGTATTTAAAGTGGAATCGATATTGAGTTTCATCATTAGAGTTTAGACGGATCTTACAAATAAGAAATCTTTATTTTCGAAAGCCAAAAAAGGGGAAGCCTCCCAAGAAATTTTTTTCCTAGGAGACTTAAAAATCCAAAACTTTTGCCATCAATTAAGCTTTTGTTAAAGATGGCTCTGTAGTTTTCACAAAAGAGATTTGGTCGCCTTCCCAATCTGCCTTGTAAGTTCCTTCGCCGATTGCTCCCGAGAGAATTTGAATCGCAAGAGGACGATTTACAATTCGATTGAAAACTGACCCAAGAGGCCTTGCTCCAAATTTTGGATCAAATCCTTGTTCCGTTAATAATCTTTCCGTACTTTCTGAAAGTGTTAAGATTATTCCTTTGACTTTCAACCTTTCATTTAAAAGTTTTACTTGTTTTTCGATTAATTTTTCCATGATCGACGCATCTAACGACTTATATGTAAGAATTGCATCTAATCTACCAAGTACTTCGGGTTTAAAATCAGATTCGACGTTTTTAGAATTCGTTGTGAGAATCACAATAGTATTCTTAAAATTGATTGTTCTACCTCGATTGTCCGTAAGTCTACCTTCATCCAAAATCTGGAGCAGAATATCAGAAAAATCTGGATGGGCTTTCTCAACCTCATCAAAGAGAACTACACTATATGGTTTTCTTCGGATAGCCTCTGTTAGGATTCCACCTTCTTCATAACCCACATAACCGGCTGGGGCTCCTATCAACTTAGCAACACTATGTTTTTCCGAATATTCACTTAGATCCAAGCGAACAATATTTGACTCTTGATCGAAAAGAAATTTCGCTATTGCTTTTGCGGTTTCCGTTTTGCCGACTCCAGTGGGTCCTTTGAGCAAAAATGAGCCAAGTGGTCTAGATTCTGATGAGATACCCGCATAGGAAGTGAGAAGCGTTTCTGCAATTTCCTTTATAGATTCTTTCTGACCAAAAACCACAGAATTTAGATCATTTTCTAGTCGCAGTAAGTGTTCTTGTTTTGTCTTCAGAATCTTTTCCACTGGAATTCCAGTTTGTCTTGAAATTACAGCCGCTATATGATTTCTTTCCAAAATCCAATTATTCTGAAAACTCATAAGTTCTTTTTCTAACTCTGGTAAAACCGCGTACTTTAGTCTGGATGCTTCCGTATAATCCGCTTTAGTCTGAGCATTGTCCAAATCAAACTTAACCCGTTCAATTTTATTTTTAATCGATGCAATTTGTTTGAGTGAACTAACTTCTTTTTCCCATATTGCTTTTCCTTCAGAAAACTTCTTTTCTAAGGTCTCAATTTCTTTAAGGATATCTTCGTTTTTCTTTTCAACCTGTGCGTATATCTTCTTCGAACGAATGTCACTTTCTAACTCAACAAGTTCCGTAGGCATTGCCTCGGCTGAAAGTTTTAAAGCAGAAGCTGCCTCATCTACCAGATCTATAGCTTTGTCTGGAAGATTTTTGTCAGTGATGTATTGGTCGCTTAAAAAAACGGCCGCATAGACAGCTTCATCCGAAATTTTTATACCATGGTGTATCTCGTGTTTATCTCGGATACCCATCAAAATTTCAATCGCATCTTCTTTGCTAGGTTCGTATACAGGAACAGCGCGGAATCTTCTTTCCAAAGCTTGGTCACCTAAAATATATTTCTGGAATTCATCTTGGGTAGTTGCACCTATGCAATGTAAGTCTCCTCGAGCCAAAGCAGGTTTTAGTAAATTTGCAGCGTCGATTGCACCATCTGTTTTGCCAGCACCTACCAATTGGTGTATTTCATCGATAAAGAGAATTGCCTCTCCAGATTGACCTTTGATATAACGAAGCAAAGATGTTAGTTTTTCCTCGAATTCTCCTCGGTATTTTGTACCAGCCATGAGTTGCCCCATATCTAAGGAATAAATAGTTTTTCCTTTTAATACGTCAGGTACTCTACCCTTTACGATTTGATCAGCCAACCCTTCTACAATCGCCGTTTTCCCAACCCCAGCACTACCAACTAACACTGGATTGTTTTTGCTCCTACGACCTAATATTTCCATCACAGATCGGATTTCTTTACTTCTTCCGATAACTGGATCTAATTTTCCTTGGGAAGCAAGATCATTCAAATTAACTAGAAAGTCGGGAACTTCATTATCTGTTTCCTTTACTTGCAAATCTTCGTAATTGATTTTCAATTCAGGTAGGATTTCTGGAAGGAACTTCAAAAAATCCGCTTCCTTTAATTCCTCTCTACCGTTCTCGGTGGCTCGAGAAGAAGCCATCGTAAACCATTTTGAAAGTTTTGGTGATGTCTTCAGGGAGTCGAAGGGAATATCGCCTTCCGCCTTGGGAAGTTTTTGTAGAAATTCATCCACCTTATTCTTATACTTGGAAAGAGTCCTTCCAGAATAGGATCCAGGATTGGCAAAAAAGCCCCATGCCAAGTGGTAGGGCGTAAGTTCTGTATTCTTCCTACGAATTGCTTCTGTCTGCGCGATGTCCAAGGATCCTTGGACTATGGAATCAAATTGTTTCATACTGCCTCCCGTTTTGGCACTCTATCCATTAGACTGCTAATGATTGTTCAGAGCGACAATAAATTCAGCCAGGTTGACAAAAAAATAGAAAATCTC
>JALOTI010000139.1 GCA_025457985.1 Leptospira sp. | reverse complement strand
TTCCAGGAAATTGAAAAATGGAAGAAGGACATTTCGTCGAATTTGGGGGAGAGACCCAAAGGGGATCTGGTTATCTGAATGTGGATACTTCCCAGGTTTAGAGAATGATTTGGACAAAGAGGGATTTCGATATTTTTTTGTGGATACACATGGAATCACACATTCCAGTCCAAGACCAAAATATGGATGTTATGCGCCTGTTGAAGTTGGTCATGGGGTTTTTGCTTTTGGAAGGGACCCTGAATCGAGCAAACAGGTTTGGAGCTCGTTGGACGGATACCCCGGTGACTTTCGCTACCGTGAGTATTATAGAGATATTGGGCACGATCTCCCTTGGGAAGAAATTAAGCCCTTTCTTCATTCGAACGGAATACGAATCAATACCGGGATGAAATACTTTCGAATCACCGGTAAAACTTCGGATAAGGATTACTACCATCCAGACTGGGCAATGGAAGCGGCAGGGAACCATGCGGAGGATTTTTTGAGAAACAGGATCCGCCAAGTAGAACATCTCTTTTCGCAAAACAAACAAGAGGCGGTCGTCGTATCTCCTTATGATGCAGAGTTGTATGGTCATTGGTGGTATGAAGGTCCTCAGTTTATCGAATTTTTATTTAAAAAGATTCACTTCGATCAAAACACGATTCGACTTTCTCATCCCATGGATGCAGCTAGATCGCTTCCCCGTATCCAGTCGGTCCAAATGAAAATGTCTAGTTGGGGGGAGAACGGTTATGGAGACGTATGGCTAAATCGAACCAATGAATGGATCTATCCTCTTATCCATAGTCTCTCCATCATCATGAACCGAAGGGTTCATACCTACAAAGAAGGAACGGATGTGCAGATTCGTATCCTGAAACAAATGGGTAGAGAACTTTTACTCTTACAAAGTTCGGATTGGGCCTTTATTATGAAAACGGAGACAATGGTTGATTACGCAGTCCGCAGAACAAATGTTCATTCCAATCTTTTTTTAGCCTTGGATAAGATGTTGGAGTCTGGTGAGGTGGATTTCGTTCTTTTGGAATCCATAGAAAGAGAGAATTCGATTTTTCCAGACATTCGGCCACAGGACTTTTTCTAGGTTCCCTTTTAGAATTATTCTAAAAATATCTTGCCACAGAGGTGCATTTTGTCACTCTTGAGTTGTTTGGAGGGTTTTTTGATGGTTTCCTTTCGATTTCCCTTAGTCCTGGCATTTGCCTTTTTTTCTGCTAATTTTATCTATTGCGGTTTCTCCCACCGTGAGTCCAAGGCAGGAGTGTTTCGCGTGGACGATTCGGTAATTCGTTACCTAGAAAATATAGAATCCCAGGAAACACAAAGTTTGGATTCTAGCAATTTGAATACGGAGTCTGGACTTCTCTAAATTTATTTTGGTTTGAAGTCCACATTGTCCCAGTAGTCTTTTCCGTAATCGAAGAATATTTCATTCCCTTCAGGAATTGTTTTCAGTACACGAAACCTGGCTGTTTTCCATCTCACAGAAGTTACGAGCTCAGCATTTGGTTTATCCGAGTGATTGATATACCTAGTGTAGTTGGAAAGTTTTCCTTCTCCATAAATCCACCAATCTTTACAAATCCAAAGTAGATACTTCGAATCGATGTACTTGGGAGACTCTGCTTCGTCGTCGGTGATAATTTTCCCTGCATAAAAACCGACAGTATCACCTTTGTATAATGTTTGTTTGGTGAAAAGACCCATCCCAATTCCAGGTACCGAGGAGGGTTTTACAATAAAATCCTTTTCCGTGTATACGATCGGTTTTCTTTTTTTTGCCTTACGGGGTGACTTCTTTTTTCTCATTTTGTTTCCTATATGACATAAGTGGAAATCAAATCACACTTGTAAAGTCATTGGCATTTAAGATTTGCACAATCCGAATCCGATCCTTGTAAAAGCGGGGAATCTCAATGGAACCAAAATCATCGCCTTTCGAAAAAAGCAACGTTGTATCCTTAAGTCTATTTCGTGCCAAAAAGGCATTGGAAAAAGATGGGTTTGAAGTGGTTGAAAACCCAGAGGGAAAGATCACTCTCGTCATTCGTCTTGCGAAATAAACTAGCTTTGGAAACTTGGGCACATGAGTGAAAAAAGGTTAGAAGGTTTTAGAATTGGGAATGGCCAAAAGCATTGTGTCATTGTTTCCAAGTTTAACGAGTTTATAACAGAAAGCCTTCTCAAAGGGGCAAAAGACGCTTACCGCCAACATGGTGTCGCTGAACAAGATGTTACCGTAATCTATGTTCCTGGAGCATACGAACTTCCGCAGACAGTAAAAAGGGTTCTCCAGTCTAAAAAGTTTCAATTTTCCTCTATTGTTTGTTTGGGAGCCGTCATCCGTGGGGCAACTAGCCACTATGATCTCGTAGCAGGTGAGTCCGCAAAAATTGGTTCTCTTGCCGATGGAACCGTGCCCGTCATTTTTGGAGTCATTACTACGGAGACCATTGAACAGGCGATTGAGAGAGCAGGTACAAAGGCTGGAAATAAAGGATACGAGGCGGCGACGACGGCAATTGAAATGGCTAATCTTTTTTCCCAAATCGGATGAGTTCCAGACATAGGGGAAGAAGTCTGGCACTGATGTGTCTTTACCAAATCGATCTAGTCGGAACCGATCCAGATCGTGCCATGAAATTCGATTGGTACGACAAAAAAATCACCAAAGAAGAAAAGGATTATGCGATCTTTCTTGTGAAAGGAGTGGTCGAAAATAAGAAATCGATCGATACTTTAATTAAGAAGTACTCGGAGAATTGGGAACTTTCGCGGATATCCGTTGTCAATCGATGTATCCTTCGGCTTTCCATCTTGAGTTTGCAAAAGGAACCATTCCTAGCAGCTCCAGTGGTAATCAGTGAAGCAGTCGAGTTGACTAAAGAATTTGAAACTGAGGAATCAGCAAATTTTATAAACGGATTATTGGATGCCTTCTACAAAAAGGAGATCTTCGCGAAACAAACAAATTAAAAAAACCAATGGACCCTATCCAAAAAAATAGATTTCGTATAGAAGAAAAAAATTCCCAACCCAGTTACTACCAAGAAGATCCATACCTCCGCAATTTAGGAAAAGAAACTACCTACGAGTCTGAAACAGAAGTAAGGAGACCAGTTCTATCTTTTCTTTTCTGGTCCTTATTGATTCTTTTAGTTTGTGGATTCCTTGCAGGTGGATACTATTATTATAGACAATATCAATCCAGACCAGATACTATCGCACAAAAGCTGTTAGATGCACCTGTCGATAAAAAATCCTTAGAATTGCTTGTTGATAGACCTTATTTACCTCCTGACTCTATCAATCCAAAACTAGCTAATTGTCTTAACTCATATTATGAACGTTATGTGAATAAAGCCTTTGCTTCCTGTGAAGAGTTTCTTAATTCACCCGGGACAGACGAGGAAAAATCCATTGCCCTAACAGTTCTTGGCGTAATGTTTGATGAGGCAGGACGTTATGTGAATTCAATTGAAAGATTAGAAAAAGCGATTCAATACAATTCCAAAAACTATTTTGCTTTTTACAATCTTGCTTTAGCATTCAAACATTCCGGCAAATTTGACGAAGCACGTCGGGCCGCAATGCGTGCCAAAGAAATAGCGCCGAATGATCCAAGAATTGCAGTACTTAACGGAAATTTATACCAATCAATAGGAGACCCAGAAAGTGCCATTGAAGCATATAAAGAAGGACAGTCGATCTCTCCCAATGATCCGACTTTGACGTATAATCTGGCAATCAGTTATCTCAAACAGGGGAATGTGGCAGAAGCCATTTCCGAATTTCAAAAGGTCATTCAGATTTCCCCAAATTCGAATCCAGCTCTTCTTTCTTATGGTCACTTAGCAGGAATATTTTACCAAAGAGAAGATTACGACCGTGCAGAGTTTTATTTCCGAGAAGTAATTCGACTGAAAACAGGTGATGCAAAATCCTATTACAATCTAGGATTAGTGTATCTAAAGAAAAAAAATCCCGAAGAGGCAGCCAAATACTTTCAAAAGGCTTTGGATTCCAATGCGAATGAACCTGAAATCTATCGCTACATAGGTGAAGCCTTTATTTCAATGGGTCGAGGCGATATGGCGATTACTGCATTTAAAAAAGCCATAACCTTAAAGCCTACGGATGTGGATTCACTCTTCGCTCTTTCGGAACTTCATTATAAAAGAGGTGAACTTGTAGATGCTGAAACGCTTTTTCGCCGTATCATCCGACTAACACCTGGAGATAGTTATTCGGAAACAGCATTTGTAAACTTAGGAATTGTTTTGGATGAGATGGAACGATATGGAGAAGCTATTTCCGCATTTGAATCAGCGATCTCACTCAATCCTAAAAATCAATCTGCAAGATACAACTTGGGGCTTGCCTACTTGCATGCAGGCAAACCTACGATGGCTATTACAGAACTTAGAAAATCTAGCGCTTTAGACCCCAACCATATTCCATCAAGACTTGCGATTGCTGATTATTATTTAGAGAATCGTTTGTATACGGAAGCAATCGCAGAATATGAAGAAGCGATTGCATGGAAAAAAGAGTTGATGGAACCAAGACTCAAACTTGCGGACATTTATATCCAAACTCAAAATTATACTGCCGCCGAAAAGATGTTACTCTATGTTTTGGAAAATGCAAAAGATCCAAAAGAGATTAAATTGGCACATAGAAAGTTGGCTCTTTCGTATTCGAGTGGTGGAAATGGGTCGCTTAGCAACCGCGCAAAAGAAGAGGCATTTCGAGCCGCACATATGGATCCTGAAGATATGGAATCCAAATTAGTGCTTGCGAAAATTTTAATAGACTCAGGTTCACTTGTCGATCGAGAGAAGGCAATTGATGAATTGATTGTAATTACCAGATCGGATGTAACACCCACTCTTTCTTCGAAAGCACACAATTACTTAGGTGTTTGTTACTTTAAAAATGGTGAATTTAAAAAAGCCTTGGCAGCTTTCCAAACAGCTATCGATCTTAATCCAAGTCTAACGGAAGCATACGAAAACAAACGTGCCGCCAGAGCAGGATATGAAAAATCTCTAGAATCCAAAAAGAGAAATTACTTTTGAGTGTATTCCATTTTGTACCACATACCCATTTTCCGAATGAGTATGATATCTGCCAAAATACATCAGTTTTGCGCTATAAACTCGCAAAACATAGATCGTACGGTGACAGTTATTTTATGGAGGAATACAAGTCTCAGTATAAAAAAACATATTACGAAGATGAAACAAATCTTCGAAATATGGCAAAGAGACGACTTGAAGTAATCCAAAAGATCCAATCACCAAGTCACACTCGGAAACTTCTAGAAATAGGTTCGGCAGCCGGTTTTTTTTTAGATGAAGCAAAAAAACTCGGTTTTCAAACTAAGGGTCTTGAACTGTCGAAGAGGGAGGTGGAGTATTCCGTTACAGAGCTAGGACTGGATGTAGAACAAAAATCAGTTTTAGATATCCCTTTAGAAATATGGAATTCAGAATTCGATGTATTGTCCGCTTTCTTTGTAGTGGAACATATCTCAGATATCGATTCGATTTGGAGTAGGCTTAGTTCCTGGATAAAACCAGGTGGAATTTTGTTTTTGGCTCTTCCTTCCAGTTTTGGTCCAAGTTTTACTACAAATAGATAGCCTGCTACGGCGACACAATAGAAGTGGCTGCCCAAAAAAAATATGAAGTTTAACGAATTACCCTTTCACGAATCCCTAAAACAAGCACTCGACAAAATCGGCTATACGGACCTCACTCCTATCCAAGCAAAATCCATTCCTTTCGCGATGGAAGGATCAGACCTTACAGGTTTGGCACAAACGGGAACTGGAAAAACAATGGCCTTTTTGCTTCCCACCTTGCATCGGTTACTCTCTAGTTCTGAGGAAGTAAATCTTCCGTATGGTCTTGTTCTTGCTCCAACAAGAGAACTTACAATCCAAATTGCAGAAGAGGCGAAAAAGCTTCTGGAGTTTACGGATTATGGTGTGGCAACGATAATTGGTGGAACAGATTACAAATCCCAAGTGGAAGCTTTAGGTAATAAAGCCTGCCTAATCGTTGCAACACCGGGTAGATTGATAGATTTTGTAAAAAACCATGGATTGTCTTTAGATAACATTCAGGTTATAATTTTGGACGAAGCGGACAGAATGTTCGATATGGGGTTTGTCCAAGACCTTAAGTATATTTTTCATAAATGTAAGAACCGAAAGCAATCCTTACTCTTTAGTGCGACGTTAAGTTATGAAGTAGTTCGGCTTGCTAGCAAATATCTTAACGATCCAATCGAAGTTCACATCAATCCAGAAAAGGTTATTACCGAACGAATTGACCAAACTTTACTCCATCTTGGTCGGGAAGAAAAGATTCCTTATCTCGTAAACTCTTTGTTAAATTATCCGATTGAAGGATTGGGAATAATTTTTACAAATTATAAGATGAATATTCCTAAACTTGTTCAAACACTCCGAAAATACGGAATTACTGCGACAGGACTTTCTTCAGAGTTGGATCAGAAAAAACGAATCCGACTTTTGCGTGATTTTAAAGCTGGCAAATACAAATACCTAATTGCTACCGATGTAGCATCTCGTGGTATTGATATCGAAAATATTGATATTGTTTATAACTACGATCTTCCGCAAGATGCAGAAAATTATGTTCACCGAATTGGAAGGACAGCCCGTGCGGGACGAAAGGGAAGTTCAATTGCTCTTTGTTCCGAATCCGACTATACAGAATTAGAAAGAATCGAAAAGTATTTGAATTCAAAAATCCCAATTGGTGAGCTTAACGAAAGTTATCTGGAATTTCCCGTTGGTGAATTTACTCCTGTTTTGGAAGAAGAGTCGATTCCTGGAGAAAAAAAATATACGGACCGAGAGCGCGGTGACCAAAGAGGTTCTCGAGGTAAAAAACAAGGTCGTGACAGGAGAGATAGAAGGCCGCCAAGAGAACAATCGCATAGGCAAAAGGAAGAAAGCGGGCCAACAAAAGATAAAGAACACCATCCTGCTGCGAAGATGAGCCACCATGAATACAAACACCAACATGGAAAACCAGGCGATTCAAAGTCGAAAAAACATTTCAAAAAAGAAGACAAACACCAAAAGCATACTCAGCAAACGGGAAAACAATCTTCTCGAAGAAATCTATTTGATAAAGATAAAGACTACCAACTTCAAAAGAAGAAAAAATCGATTTGGCAGAGAATCGTTTCTATATTCAAAAAAGATTAGTATTCGTACTATTCGTACTCTTTACGAATACAATCTTTTCTGAAACCGTAAAACTTCCCATCTACGGTAAAGGAAACTATATCGCTTTTTCAGATTTAAAGTCTATTTTTCCGGAGTTAAATACAAAGTTAAGAAAAACAACTGCTGTTGGATCCATTTACACTCCCCAGGGTAGTATTAACTTTCGTTTAGGTTCGAGTTTTTACACTCTTGATGAAAAGATTTTTAAAATCCCAAAATCTGTTCTTAAAAAAGGAGATGAAGTATATCTACCAATTGATTTGGTCGAATCTATATTTATAAATCTGATTTCATATGATGTTCGTTATCGTTTTAAAGACGATGAACTTTTAGTTTTGGTATCCACGGATCCAATTCCGAAAAAAAATATAAATGTCAAAGCTCTCGTTATAGATCCTGGACATGGTGGCAAAGACCCTGGAACATCGGACCCTCAAGGTATAAAAGAAAAGGATATCAGCCTCGCAGTGGCAAAATATGTTTACCTCTACCTTCGCAAATACTATCCAGAAATACGTGTTCTGATGACACGTAAAACAGATGTATTTATAGAATTAGAAGATCGCTCTAAGGAGGCAAACAAACTACTGTTAGATACTCGAGACGTAATTTTTTTATCCTTACATTGTAATGCTTCCCTCAGCGAAAAAGCGTCGGGATTTGAGGTCTATTATCTCTCTCAAAGCCCCTCTACGGAATCGGCACGCGAAACTGCCCTTATCGAAAACAAGTATTTTGGTAAACCGACGAGTGCCAATATAACGGCCATCCAATCGCAACTCCTTTCAAGTGTGACCCAACGAAGATCAAAAAAATTTGCTGAGTCTATAGCAAACCAGTATGAAAAAGGTCTATCCCCGTCCATCCTGTCCAGAGGGGTGAAAAAGGCAGATTTTTCCGTCTTGCGAGGAAGCCTTATGCCTGCTGTACTCGTAGAAATGGGGTATCTGACAAATTTGGAAGAAAGTAAACTCCTTCAAAATAAAGACTTTCAGAAGAAAATTGCCCGAAGTGTAATCAAAGGAATTCATGAATACGCAAATTCAAAAGATTAAAAGTTTAGCTATCGAATTTGGAGACCAGTGTAGAGTTTGGGCCAAATATTTTTATAAGCTGGCAACAGGAGAGAGTCAAATCACTCCCAAGTTTTTGTTTACGTTCTTTTCTTGGTTTTGTCTTCTTTTGTTTTTTAGTTTTTTTATGTTGGCCGAGCAAAATCCGTTTCGGTTATTAATTCCTTTTGAGATATACTCTTTCCCTTCATATGACCGACGTAGTTTGGTAACTGTTTACATTGCGAATGGAGAAGGTGAAAGTCTTGCGGTTAGTAGAAAACTTCTAATCGAAGAAAACAAACATGATTTTTTAAACCAATTAGTTGGTGAAATATCAGCACCACCTTATTTTGATTTGTCGAAGGTGGGTAATGAAAAAACTGGTATTTTTTCTCCGAAAAAACAATTAGATATTCGATTTGCCCTTCGGCAGGTTTGGTTTCGGGAAGCATCAAAGACTTTGGTCTTTGATTGGAATGTCGCTCGCCTCGAAGCTGTTATGGAAGCCTATCGTCTGCCAAAAATCCAGTCCTCCACAGGAGATGGAGAAGATGAGGCAACTAACGCTCCCACAGACACGGATACATATTACTCGGGTGGTTCCGAAATCACTCAATTGGAATCGGATGATGTCCTTCATATGAGAAGGCTAGACGCTCTTAGATCCACTTTCTCTGTGTTAAATCAAACCATACTTGCAAATATGGAGCCATACAATCGCATAGAACATCGATTTATGGGGGAATTTACTCGTAAAAATGGTTGGGAGACGATACCAAAAGAATTTGTAAAAGAGTAAGTGAGAGAATACGGCTTAGGTAAATTTATTACTCTTCTGATAGAGATCTAAAAACAGATGAGGTTGTTTTAAAGTAAATCGTCAAAATCTTATTTAGTCGGTATGCTTTGATGCAATGCGTTAAAATCTGATTGATAGATGTGCTTTACGTAATGCGTTCAAAGTTGGGGTAAAATAATGAAATTGATTTACTTTAGAGTTTTTGCCTTTGCCTTTTTCCTTTTATTCGGTTGCGATCCTGCGAGAGAAACCGAGCTGGAACTTTCAAATCAATCCCAATGGGTCTCTTTCCAAGCCCTTTCCTTCTTCTCCTTGTGGCATTGAAGTAGAAGGGACTTGGTCTCTCAGCGGCAAAACAATTGTGGTCGATGGATTTTGGGTCATTCCTTCGAATCAATGTTTGGTTCTCTTTGAAAGCGGAAAACAAGATCGACCAGTCAAAAGGCAGATAAAAGGTATTCTAGGAAATTTTCGAAAGAAAAATCCGACGGATGATATAAATGCCGAGTTTAGTGGACGTTCTGTCGATGTAATGGCAGGAGATTGATAAAATTGGTCTCGATTCAAAATTTATTGACGATCTTACGTCGGATGTTTATAATTAGACCATTCGTTGACAGCGTATAACATCGACAGGATTAAAATGAAAAAGAAAAAGAACACAATCACCATATTATTATTTCTAACACTTGTCAGTGCGCAACTGTTAGCAAAAAACACAAAAACAACGGAATTTAAAACTTTCAAAATTTCAATTGAAAAACCTAATGATTGGTTTGATATCACCGTAGAAAACTATGCGGAACATTTGAATAATATCAAGACTCTCGATGAAGATTTTAATGAACTTATAAAAAAACATTCGAAAATCCCATTCTTCGCAATTACAAAATATAAAGAACCACATGATGATCTCAATCCTTCATTAAAAATAAATATCAAACCAGCTGGTTCTATCGACATGTCAAAGCCAGACTTGATCGTTAAAGCATTATTGCAATTGATGGAAACCAAATTCGCAAATTTTAAAGTAATTGAGGAGCCAAAAATTGTTAACATCAATGGTCAGTCAGCCGGATACGCTCGTTTCTCTTATACTTTAAAGGTTGATGATGATCTTTCTTTCGATACTTCTTCTGCTCTCTGGATTTTACCTCACAATGGACAATTCTTCCTCATTGGTGCTGGATACCGAACGGATGAAAAAAACGGAAAATTCGAAGAAATTAAAAAGATTGTTAACTCAATAATCTTATATTAAACTGGGAGCACTTGCATATAAGTTATCAGTTATATACATTCTTACGTTTATTCCACTAACACCTAGGTCGTAAGTTTTAAATTTCAAGGCGGTATTGGAAAATTTTATTCAAAATTAAGGTAAGTGGATTGGAAGGTGAAAGGATCAGTTTTAAAAAAAAGCTATCCTCAGCAGATGTTCCGAGAGCTTTAGTCTAACTCTTTTAAGTTGGTGATTGAATAGAGTTGGAGAAAGAATTACAATTCGGATGCTCTTTT
>JALOTI010000138.1 GCA_025457985.1 Leptospira sp. | reverse complement strand
CTTTAACCGCAGCATCGGTTTTTGGTCCGAAAATTCCATCATCTTTGATGTTGTAACCTAATTTTTGTAGTTGTTGCTGAATTTGGCGAACACTTTCACCACGCGAACCAAATTTGACGCTATCAGTTGAATTGACAGGTGTTGTGCCGGTTGTTGGTGGCGTTCCTGTAGTTGGCGGTGTTGTTGGTAAGTTTCCAATCGGCGGTGTGTTTTGGTTAGCTTTGTCCCAAACTGCTTGTAATCCACCTTGTTGATAGGTTGGCAACCAATCTCTTGCTCTTCCTGCTCCGCCTGACATCTGAAAATGCGGTTTATCTACAATACTTTTGAAATCTCCGCCCCATTCTAATCCGTATTTTTTGCCAGCCGCACCAATTTTATTCCAAGTATCTGCTGAAACATTATAATTTGCTTTGCCATTAACCATTGGCACAACATCAACCGCTAAACCGTAATTATGATAACTACTTCCGCCTCTGGCATTGGTTACAATGTTCCCAGGTTTTGTGCGTCCTTGTTCATAAAGAGCGTTTTGTTCTTCGACTGTTCGCAAACCATCTGTTACACGAATATCAATTCCTTGTGATTTCAAATCAGCCGCCATTGCTCGAATTCGGCTGGCTAATTCAGGATTTACTTTGGCAAGACGAGATTCAGAAACAGCATCAAGCGGAGAAACAGATTGAGCCAAGTTCGCTTTCATAAAATCGGCTGAATTAAATCCGACTTTTTCTGCGTATGAACCTTGAGGAATGAACTCAGGTGCATTGCTGATTGCTGGAGTTTCTTGAAAAAACCTATTCAAAAAGTTTTCAAAACTTACATTATTGTTATCTATTCCACCGACTTTTCCCATAATTTTCACCTAAATTATAATTTGAAACACAAAAACCGCTATTTCAGTTATCGCCTTTTCAACAAAAAAGTTTCCTGATTTTTAGCGAAATTTTTCACATAGCAAGCAACGTGATAAACTATAATTTTTGAATTATTTATGAACGGAAACGAAATTAGACAAAGATTTTTAGAATATTTTGAACGAAATGGACATAAAATTGTTCATTCATCTCCGCTTTTGCCAAGCAACGATCCAACACTTTTGTTTGCAAATGCAGGAATGAATCAATTCAAAGACGTTTTTTTGGGACAAGATAAACGTGAATATTCTCGTGCGACGACCTCGCAAAAGTGCATCAGAGCAGGCGGAAAACACAATGATTTAGATGAAGTTGGCAAAACTGCCCGTCATCATACTTTTTTTGAAATGCTCGGAAATTTCTCGTTCGGCGATTATTTCAAAGAAGATGCGATTCGTTTTGCTTGGGATTTTCTTACAGGAAGCAAAGATGAAGGAAAACTTGGTCTTGAAAAAAAATATCTGTGGTTTTCGTATTTCGGCGGTGATGATGACGTTCCGGCGGACAACGAAGCGAGAGATTTATGGATAAAAAACGGTGCATCGCCCGATAGAGTTTTGCCGTTCGATAAAAAAGATAATTTTTGGCAAATGGGCGACACAGGACCGTGCGGACCGTGTTCGGAAATCCATTATTTTCTGGGTGATGACGAAGCCGATAATGTCGCCAAATGGGTGAATGGCGAAGGTGATACAACGATGGAAATCTGGAATCTCGTCTTTATGCAATACAACCGAATCCAAAATGCTGACGGCACTTTTACGTTAGAAAACTTGCCCGCTCCATCGGTTGATACAGGTGCAGGTTTAGAAAGATTAACCGCGGTTTTAGAAGGTCATAAAACGAATTATGAAACGAGTTTGATTAAACCGATTGTTGATTTTACGGCGGATTTGGCTATGGGAAAATAATTTATGGCAACCTTGCTTGATGAATTTACAAACATCACAAAAGCCTTAAACGAGCGAAAAATTGATTATGCGGTTTGCGGCGGTTGGGCGATGGCGATTCTTGGTTTTCCAAGAGCAACGGTTGATATTGATTTATTGATTCTGACGGAAAATTTAGACGAAGTTTGGCAAATCGCCCAAAATTTCGGTTATAACATAGAAGGTTTGCCGCTCAGTTTTCACGACGGGAAAGTTGAAATTCGGCGAATCTCGAAAATTGATGAAGAAACTAAAACGCTGATTACACTTGATTTATTGCTTGTAACCGAAGCGTTAAAAGAAGTTTGGAACGACCGCAAAGCGTTTAGCTGGAATCAGGGAACAGTTTTTTCGGTTTCCAAAGACGGTTTAATTTCGCTGAAAACTATCAGCGGAAGATTGCAGGATTTAGCGGACATCGAGAGGTTGGAAAATGGAAATTGATATGTCGCCGGATGCAATTACGAATCGTCTAAAATTGATGGAACAACTTTGGCAACTGAGCATTAATTTGATGCAGGCTAAAGAAATTTCCGAAACGGCTATCTTGAGCGAAACATCTCTTGGAAAAGATTGGAAGAAAGTGGAAAACTACGTCCGCACGCGATCCGGTTCGCAGGTGCGTTCCCACGCCCAGAAGTTTTTCCTCAAAAACAAGTCAGCTGAGCCAATGAATTAGCTCGAAGAAAGCCCCCTTAGCGGTGACATCCAGGAATTTCCAGAAGAGATCACTAAGAATTCAAAATCGATGTGTGAAGGATCTCTGCGGAGGGAAGACCTTTCCTACTACCTTGAGAAGATGTAAGGTTCTATTGATTTTAGAGTGTAGTATTCTAGCGGGAGGTGCGACCTGAACTTTTGGGAGGCGCTGGTAGATTGCAAGGGAGTAACTGATAATTCTATTCAACAGAGCAGAAAAAACTCATTTATCAGCTTTGAAGAAGACGAAGAAAGTCTCACTGACCAAGCCCTTGAGATCAAAAAAATAAAAGTCTGACCTCGCCTTAATGATTTTTATTTTTCCATTTCTTTAATTTTATTGCTTTATTTCCCCAAAGATACTATACTATAGTCTTACTCGCAATAAAACAATAAAATATATTTGCCCACTTCCAGCAACTCTAGCCAACTCGCACTGTCCACCTCTCAAGCCATACGATAAAATAGTAGTAAAAGATCACTTGCCTTCGATGGCTTTCACGAACTATTGGTAGCTGATCTCCTCATCCCTGTCGATATCAGCTTCCTTCATGATTTAGTTGACTACCCTCATAGGCAGTTATAGACCCATTTGCTCTATTTGCCTGAATAGCTCCTATCGTCCAATTTTTCCATTTCTGTCTTGGTCAAAGTACTTGAAGATGTAGATGATGTAGTCCTGCTTCAAGCAGTACTAATCCTCAAGCATCGAGGCGATAAACTCATTAAAGTTTATTTTGCCATTTTTGTCCATATCTACGCTTTTGAGAACAGCATGCAGTTCTTTGCTATTGATGATAACTCCTTGCTTCTTCAAAGCCTTCTCTATTTCATCGACCGTTAAGCAGCCATCGTTGTTGGTGTCGATTTGTTGGAACAAGTTGCTCAGAGACTAGATTTATTTGAAAGGTAGCTGGGTGGAAATGAAAGCTAAGACTACAGCTTTTAACCTTGAGTAGGAAGAAAATCTCTTCATTTTTTGGAAATCGAGGGCTGAGTTTAAGGATAGATCTTTTACGTCGCGTTTTATCCAGGGGTGGTTGAAAATTTCTTGAAGACTGATTCTATTTTAGGCTGGTACCAGTATTTTAGAAATAAGGTCCCTTAAGCTCGGACTTAGTTTTTGAATTTATTGGTCTAGATAGAGGAAAGTGTACTTTATCTGTAGGGACTGGTCCTAATTTTATGTAAAATCTCTTAATCGGTGTCTCCAGTAAAGGGAGCTGTAGCAGTGGTGATAATATGCAAAAGGATGCCAAGTGCCCAAATATCGCATCTTTGGTCATAGTTTTTGTTGAGTATTTCAGGGGCGACGTAGTAGGAAGTGCCGACAATTTTGTTGGCGCCTGAGATTTCCATTTAGGCTTTCATGTCGTGGTTCCACTTGAAAGATAGCCCAAAGTCGATAAGCATTATATTATCATCGAGTGAGTTGGGGAACAAGAAATTCTAAGCTTTGAGGTCCCGGTGACATATTTTCTGCAGGTGCAGGTAGTTGACAGTCTTGACCATCTGCAGAAATATCTTGCGCGCGACCTACTCATTGAAACATCCGCATTCGTCGATGCGGTCGAAGAGTTCACCGCCCTCACATAGGCTAAATTACAAAAAACTTACTCTTCAACAAGGTAGAGGTAGTTCTAGTCCTAGTATGTTTCGTAAAGTCTGACTATGTGCGGGTGGTCCAACTGCCGTAGGACATTTACTTAATTTTTCAAAACCTCAGGGTTTTTGATGAACCGCTTGTTGATAACCTTGACGCACCTCTCAGAGTAGGGCGGCTGCTTTAGAGTGGCCTGATAAACGGTGCCGTAGCCTCCGCGTCCTATGGGCTTTATAACTTAAGGTCTACCTTATGATGAAAAATATAGACACTTTTGATGTCTTCTTTTCGGGACTGGATGAAAAAATCCTTTCTGATGGCAGTTTTGGACGAAATAGGAGTGTAAGGGGACAAACATTCGATCTCCATTTCTTTTTATAATCAATAATAATAATCTGATCTGTCAGACGTTTATATTATGACACTTACAAAGTCTATGCTCTTTTTATCTTTTTACTCCTTCACCTGATAAACCAAGCACATGGAGATAGTTGAACCTGTTAGCTGGCTATACGCTTCTGCAGATTCTCCGTAAAGGAGTAGCTTATTGACAAAAGTTAGTAGCAAATAGATAAATACTGATCATTTGGCTTTAAGGGCTAATAAAAACTATTCATAGCTAATTTCTTCGTCTTTGTTGATGTCTGCTTCGCTGATGAGGTCGTGTATGAATTTGGCTGGAACCTTGAAACCCATCCTGTTTATTGCCCCTGCTAACTCCTGTCTGCTGATTTTTCCGTTTCTATCTGCGTCGAAGTACTGGAAAATATAGTCCAAATAATCCTTTTTTTGGCAATACTCTTCGCTAACCATGCTGGCTATGAACTCGTTATAATTTATTTTTCCGTTCTTGTCCAAGTCCATACTCTTCAGGATTGGATGCAGCTAATTATACGTTGTTGCGATTCCTTAAGCCTTGAGAGCGTTTTCTATTTCGGTTACTGAAAGAAAACCATCATTGTTTTTGTCGATTTGACGGAACAGTTGTGATAGTTATTAAATCTACTTTGCAGGAAGTTGAGAGGAAATAAAAGCCAGAAACACTGATTTAAGCTTTGAAAACCTAACAACTTCTTTCATTTTGCTAAAATTCAATTTTAGCTTAGGTGCCTTATCGATGCCAACTGTAATCCACGGATGCTACAAAATTTAATCCAAAGTGATTCTCTTGTCGACCAACACTAACATCTTTTTCAAAAGATCTCTAACAAATGGACTTAACTTGACAACCTACTAATCTGTGTTAAAGAAGAGTTACTTTCCTAATAATTGCCTTTGTTGATGTTGTTAAGGATCTCATTGTCGTCCTCTCCTGAGAAGGGTGGAGTCGCAGTCAAAATGACGTGAAGGAGTACTCCAGCAGACCAAATATCGCACCTTTCATCGTAGTTTTTGGCAATAACTTCAGGAGCTACATAGTAGGATGTGCCTACTAATTTGTTGTTTCCAGTCATAACCAGTTCCTACTTCATGTTGTTGCTCCACTGATAAGAAAGGCCAAAGTCAATAAGGGTGATTCTATCGTCGTTGATATTGTTGAACAGAAAGTTTTCAGCTTTGAGGTCTCTGTGGCAGATTTTTTGCAAGTGAAGGTATTTTAAGGTCTTTACGATCTGAATGAAGATATTTCTGGCCCTGGCCTCATCAAAACATCCTTCCTAATCAATTCTGTCAAACAATTCTCCTCCTTCACAAAGACTGAATAATTTTAGTTGTACT
>JALOTI010000137.1 GCA_025457985.1 Leptospira sp. | reverse complement strand
AAATCAACTCTTTTAAATATCTTAGGTGCTATGGATTCGTTTGACGAAGGTTCTGTGGAGGTCTGCGGAGTTTCTTTGGGTAGTTTAAATGAAAGGCAAAGAGAAGTATTTCGAGCGGAAAGGATTTCTTTTATTTTTCAACAACATCTCCTTCTGCCTGATTTTACAGCCATCGAAAATGTAATGATGCCACTTCTCATCAGCAAAATGAACCCAGCTCTGGCAAGGGAGAAAGCAAAAGAGATTCTTGGGCTTGTCGGTCTTGGTGAAAGATTGGAAAGTTTTCCGTCTCAATTATCAGGTGGAGAGAGTGCAAGAGTTGGTGTTGCAAGAGCTCTTGTTGGAAAAAAACAATTGATCCTTGCTGACGAACCTACAGGAAACCTAGACCGAGAAAATTCCAGACATCTAATGGATCTGATTAAAGATTTGCAATCAGAGTTTAAATTTTCTCTAATCCTTGTAACACATGATATGGAACTAGCTTCCATGGCTCACAAACGCAATCGAATTGAATCTGGTAAACTAACGCCTGTGTCTTGATGGAATTTTGTGGATATTGTGGTTTAACGTTCGCTACATTTCAAAAACATGGAAAGTGCGGATGTGTACACTGTGTCCCAATGGTTCGACGATGGCTTTTTCAAAAAAAGGAATCCTTCCCAACCAAATCTAAACCTATTCCGAATTCCTTTTACGAAAACCTAATATCCAGTTTTAATTCCGAGGATCTGGAAATTGTGAGTTTGCGATACCGCGTTTCTAGAAACCTTAAATCTGGTTTGTTTCCCTTTTACGATTCGCAACTCACTGCCGTTCAAAAACTAATGGAGATACCCGAATTCCAGAGAATGAAAGAAATAAGATCCTTATCGTTCGGAAGAGAAACCTTTCGGACGTATTTGCAATCGGAGGATCATATGAGGATGGAATGGATATATGATTCATTTTCGGAAACTTCCATTAGTAATTTTCAACCGAGTTTGCGGGAACTCCAAACCAGACTTCAAAATCCAAACCCAGATTTGCTTTCTTTTTTGTCTTCGAAGGATATCTGGGCCTGTGAACCAAAAATTGGATGGATCAATTCTTGTCCTACGAATTGGGGGAGAGGGGATCGTCTCTCTGTCGTCTTCAGAATCAAAGGGAATGCAAAGGCTACGATTTTGACAAAATTGTCAAAATTGACTGATTTTGGTATAGAATTTGCTCTGCTATCCGATGGTACAACCAGTGGGGGTGGTGGAAAGTCACTAGGAGTTCTCACAAAAATTTCCGTTAAGAACGTCAGTGCTGTTCAAAAACGTGAGTTTTGCAAAATTCTTAGTTTACTCACGCCTCCAAAAACGAGTACGGTTTAGATAGGGACAAGGACGTTCGTCTAAGTTTATAAAGGCAGGGTGCGCATGTTGGAATTCACCAAAAGAGCAAAAAGAGTCATCAACGAAATCGCCCAAGATGAGGCAAAACGTTTGGGTTCCGACTTTATTGGTCCGGAACATATTTTACTTGGTCTTCTTCGAGAGGAAGACTCTGTTGCGATTAAAATCCTGACCAATCTCAATATCAATTTGAACGAGCTCAGGAAAGAAGTCGAAAAGCGCACGCGAGAAGGTTCTGGTGCTTTGTTGCTAGATGTTTCCCAAGGCCAAGACAAATACCAAAAAATGATCGAAGTGTCTAAAGAAGAGGCAAAACGACTCAAACACAACTATGTTGGTACAGAGCATATTCTCCTCGCCCTTCTGCGAGATAATAACAATATAGCTGGCGGTTCTCTCAGTTCCTTCAGCGTAAACTACAACGTAATCAAATCGGAAATACTAAGACTCCTCGGTGCACCACCAGCAAGTTCAGTCGGTGGAACTGGCACACAAGGGCAAACACAAAGTTCAACAGCCCAAGCGCAACCTAGACAGGAAAAAAGCAAAACACCTATTTTGGATGAGTTTGCTCGGGATCTAACCCAATTGGCTCGTGAGAAAAAATTGGATCCTGTGATCGGAAGATCCAAAGAGATTGAAAGAGTCATTCAAATCCTTTCCAGAAAAACAAAAAACAATCCAGTGTTAGTTGGTGAATCAGGAGTAGGAAAAACTGCTATTGTAGAGGGGCTTGCTCAGGCAGTAATTGATAAACTTGTTCCTGATCTACTTTTCGATAAACGTGTGTTATCTTTAGATCTAGCTAGCTTAATCGCAGGAACTAAATACCGTGGTGAGTTCGAAGAACGTCTCAAAAAAATTATGAAAGAGATTGTATCTTCACAAAACATCATCATATTTATTGATGAGCTTCACACGTTGATAGGTGCTGGTGCGGCGGAAGGTGCTGTGGATGCAGCTAATATTCTGAAACCTGCTCTCGCTCGTGGGGAGTTACAGTGTATCGGTGCGACAACCAACAACGAGTATCGAAAGTACATCGAAAAAGACAGTGCACTTGAGAGAAGATTCCAGATGGTAAAAGTTGCAGAGCCAAATGTGGATGATGCAATTCTGATTCTTGATGGTCTTAAAAAAGCATATGAAGCCCACCATAAGGTTCGTTATTCGGCGAAAGCTCTTGAACAAGCCGTTAAACTATCTCATCGATATATCAATGATCGATTTTTACCAGATAAGGCAATCGACATCATAGATGAAGCGGGAGCTAAGGCTCGTCTGGCTAATTGCCAAAGACCGAATGAAATCAAAGAGATCGAAGAAGAAATCAAAACTCTTTCTGTTAAAAAAGAAGATTTGGTCAGAAGCCAAGAGTATGAAAAGGCTGCTGCAGTTCGTGATGAAGTGAACCGTAAAAAACAGACCCTTGAAGATAAAATCAAACAATGGCAAGAGCGTATGGATGGTTATGCGGTTTCCATTGAAGAAGAGGATATCCTTTCCGTTGTGAGTTTGTGGACAGGAATTCCACTTCGTAAGATGGAACAAACAGAAAACCAAAAACTTCTCAACCTAGAAGGGGATATCAAATCGAGGATCGTTGGCCAAACTGACGCAATTGAAAAAGTTGCGAAAGCAGTTCGTAGATCCAGAACAGGCCTCAAAAGTGAAAAAAGACCGACGGGTTCTTTTATCTTCCTCGGGCCTACTGGAGTCGGTAAAACAGAACTTGCCAAGGCACTCGCAGAACAGTTGTTTGGTTCCGAAGATGCGATGCTTCGAATAGATATGTCTGAGTATATGGAACCACATGCTGTTTCCAGGCTGATTGGAGCACCTCCAGGTTATGTTGGTTACGATGATGGTGGGCAGCTAACGGAATTTGTTCGAAGGAAACCATACAGTTTGGTTCTATTGGATGAAATCGAAAAGGCACACCATGATCTATTTAACATCCTTCTACAAATTATGGAAGAGGGAAATCTCACAGACACCAAAGGTAGAAAAGTCAATTTCCGTGATACAATCATTATCATGACTTCCAATATTGCGGCGAAAGAAATTTCGAAGGGTGGAAGGCTTGGGTTTGAGGACTTTGCGGAGGAGAGAGAATCCTACAAAGCGGATCAAGCTCGTGAGCAGTTAAAGAAACACTTCAATCCTGAGTTTCTAAACCGCGTGGATGAGATTGTTTACTTTGCTCCGCTCAAAAAGGAAGAGATCGTCAACATTGTAGATATCATGTTAAAGGATTTCAACAAACGCCTAACCGAAAAAAAGGTATTAGTGAACCTTACATTGTCTGCAAAAGAACATTTTGCGACCATTGGATACGACCAAAATTATGGTGCGAGACCGCTGAGACGGGTGTTCCAAAGAGAGCTGGAAGACTATATGGCAGTTCAGTCCTTAAAAGGGGTTTATGATGCTCCGACAAAGATTCTTGTCGACTTAGTTGAGGGAAAACTTGTTTATTCGGAGTCTGCTTGGGAAGACTACAAAGAGCCTCCAAAGGGTGATGGTGGGTCTTCTGCGAGTGAACCAGAAAAAGACTTAGCACTTGTGTAAGGAGTTGGGGGACTTAAGTGGCTATCTTAATCCCCCTCGTTTTTCTTTTTTCTTACTTTTTCATTCGTAAAATTTGGTTCCAACTTCGTAAAATTCGAACGATTGCGACCATTGAGCGCATTGAGTTAGGGGTAATCCGTCCTAATTTGATTTTGCCGGAAGTAAAGGTCAAATACAAGTATTACTTCCAGCAGGGCCTTTACTATGGATCTGGATACTTGAACATTGTAGATTTTTTGCCTGGGAAAGAGTATCATATGCATTTAGGACCAGGCGATGTGCCTATCCTTTTTGTGGATGGTGAGGAAATACTCACAGAAGAGCATATTGAACATTACTTGCTTTCCCAAGGGGGAAGCGTTTTCGTATACCTAGACCCCATCGAACCCTACCATTCACGGATTGATTCGGTCAATTTGAACTCCATAACGGTTCCCCAAGATCTATGAAACAAATAATTTACTCTGGCGTTTTTGCCATTTTCCTAAGCTGTATTGTATCCTCATCCTTATTGGGGCAGACTACAGAAGGTGGATCCACCTATTTTTCCGCTGTAGACGAATACAAGGTAAGGAATTACAACAAATCCATAGAATTACTCAAGTCTTTGTTAGCTGAGGGTAAATTGTCTTATGAATTCTATGCATTGCTTGCTTTGAATTATAACAAACTCAATGATTTCGACAACGCTTATAAGAATATGTTAGAGGCGCGTAAACGAAAACCAGATGATGAGGATTTGCTTCTACAATCCCTTGGAATCTTAACTAAGTTTAAAAAATGGAAACCTGCAATTGAGTTATCTGAGCGGGTTATTCCGATGTTTCCCACCAATCCTGAAATTAGATATTATTATGCTTTGGCCCTGAGTGAAAGAGGTGCCTCAAAGACTGCACTTTCCCAAATCGAAAAGGCTAAGGCTGGTAGCCCGAATGACTTTCGTATGTTGGAGTTAGAAGGAAAAATCTATTACAATCTCAAGAATTACGACAAAGCGGATGTTAGTTTAAGATGGGCATCTTCTTTGAACGAAAAATCACCAGAAGTATGGAACAATCTTGCTCTAGTGCAAGAAGCCTTGTATCGTACAAATAAAAAATTAGGGAAAAAGACTCAGGCTAATTCGTATCTCACGGAAGCAAAAGACTGTGTTGATAAGGCTGTCTCTCTTGCCAAAGATAACCAGTCGATTCAAGAAAACAAAAAAAGAATCCAAGAACTTGCTACACTGTGAAAGTTAAGTTTCATACTCTTGGATGCCGTCTCAATTTTTTTGAAACAGATGGCATCTATTCTGTATTAAAAGAAAATGGTTTCAGTCTCGTTGATACCAATGAGTCTGCGGATTATATAGTAGTTAATACATGTACCGTTACAAATAAAGCTGATGTAAAAAATCGAAATATTATTCGAAATGCAATTCGAACGAATCCAGGTGCCAAGGTCTATGTAACCGGTTGTTATGCGGAAACTGATAAAGAAATACTTTTGAACATCCCAGGCGTATATGGTGTCTTTGGGAATTCGGAAAAAAGTTCATTACCTTATAAAATCCTCTCGGATTTGGCAGGAAGGGAGATCCAAAGCCAAAAGCCAAACGATCGTTTTTCCTATTCAGATGTTTTACCGGAAGGTCACACGCGTGCGTATCTCAAAATCCAAGATGGTTGTAATCGCAAATGTTCCTATTGTAAAATTCCAAGTGCAAGAGGGCAAGGTGTTAGCCGAGACTACAATGATGTTTTAGATCAAGTGCGTTATTTACAAGATAATGGTGTCGGAGAAATCCAGCTTACGGGAGTTAATCTTGGTTGGTATAGACTAGAAAATGGAGAAAAGGGTTTTTTAAATCTTTTGGAAGATATTTTAAAAATATTAGAATACTCCCGACTTCGGCTTTCTTCCATTGAACCACCAGATGTAAGTCACGGT